>NZ_JBNGOY010000075.1:0-16578 GCF_050589805.1 Carboxylicivirga fragile
CCACATATGCCATCCTCCGTAGTTCGTTCCTCACTCCTCCATATCTGCCACCCTTGCTCCACTCGCAGTCGGCTCGACCCGCCATTCCACCGCAAACCATTACAATCGTCGTTCCTCCTCATTTCATTAATTGCGCTTCCATCCCCCCGATCACTATCGGTGGCGCTAGCCGCAGGCGCTTGTCCCAATAATAGTTTCACCATTATTATTAAATTTGACGTCACGCATAAACAAAGCAGTGTCATGTCTAGAACTATTACATTTTTCCTTTTCTTTTCTCTTGCAATACCATTTTGGGCTCAATATCAACCATCTTCTTCTGGCGAAGTTATAGAGCATACCTACTTTTCACTATCATTCATAGAAGATCACGAACAAGCTGAATGGGTTTACTATAAACTAACGCATGAATTAGTCAATGGTAGTCAAAGTCGTACAGATAACTTTCGTCCTGATCCCGGTATATCAACAGGCTCTGCTACTCTTGAGGACTACAAAGGGTCTGGTTATGATCGAGGTCATCTCTGCCCTGCAGGTGATATGAAAATAAACAAAACTGCTATGAGCGAAACCTTTTACATGAGCAATATGTCACCACAAGCACCATCCTTTAATCGTGGCATATGGAAAAAATTGGAAGCAACCGTTCGCAATTGGGCTATTATTGAAGACTCAATTCATATTGCGACGGCTGGTGTTCTGTCTTCAAATAATTCTCATATTAGCTCCAATGAAGTATCGGTACCTGAATATTACTACAAAGTCATATATGCTCCGAAGGCACAAAAGATGATTGCTTTCATCCTTCCCAACCAAAAGAGTAATGTTCCTTTACACTCTTTTATTGTATCTGTAAATGAAGTGGAAGCTCTCACAGGCATTGACTTTTTTCCTCAGTTACCAGATTCATTAGAAAATAAACTGGAAGCACATTCTAATACTTCGCTTTGGTCATTCAAACAATATTCCCCATCACCATCAAACACTTCTAACTCTTCGTCAGCTGTTCAATGCTTAGGAATTGCAAAATCAACAGGCAATAGGTGTAAAAAGAAAACAACTAATGCGAATGGCTATTGTAATGCTCATAAGAATCAAGCACATAATCAATAGTTAAAAATTAACCCTTACATCTCAAATGTAAACATCGTACATCTCACTTCGAATATCCTAATAGCCGCCTTCAAATCCTTAAACGAAGATCTCCCAGCCTGACAAATAGTAAAGGTCTCCCGATAAAGTGCCACTAATTCCGTTCCTCCATAAGTGGTCACTAATAGGCGGGATCGAGTGAGAATGATATTTCTTGATGAGGTAAGTTTTTTGTGTCAACAAATATCATCCTCAACCTTGACTTATTTGACAGGCTGAAAAAAAGGTGGTTTAAGCCTTTAAGGCTGGGATAATATTTACAGCTCTAAACGATTAGTAACTTTCCTTAGAACATTTCAACATCAAACATCCTAATATCCATCTCGATCCACACCTCATCGCCATTCAACAAAGCACCTCTCACTACTGGATAAATCCGATCATAAGCCACTGTACTGTTCCCTATAAAACCACTCTTCACTTGATTGTTATTAATACTATCTCCAACCAATAAACAACCCGCTGTATCATCATCGTCATTGCCTTTATGAATCAATATATCGGTAAAGCCAGGCACATCCATAATCTGAAGCATTCCCTTATGGAAATCAGAACCATAGCGCTTAAGATACCTTGTATGATGACCGCCATAGGTCCGTAATTTGACTTGGTACTTGCCAGCAGGGATTCGTGTTTCACCCATTACTTTAACCTCTCGAAATTCATCCTCCAAAGTATAACAGGCAAACAAACCATCGATAAACAATAGCCCCAAAGTACTCTCCTTTGAACCGCTATATCTAATCACCTTTAAATTCATAATCAATCATTTTAACTATCTGTGTAAAACTTGTCCCATAAAACTATGAACTGGATTCGACCGACCTCAGCAACGCAGCTGGGGCACCCACTTGATGAAGCGCAGAATAGGAAGATTTGATACCAAGCTGCAAATCCTTAAATCTTCCTCGAAGCGAATCTTTAGTGGGTCAGCGAGTGCTGCAGTCTTGATTTTTTGCAAACTTTTTTATCAAGAAAAAAGTTTGAGCCATTGTGGCTTGAGCAAACCTGTCTGGTAAGACAACATCATGTAAATCATCTCATTTCTCACTACTGAAAGCTCTCTTCTTTTTCTCCATCATCTCACTCACCAAAGGCCCAACATTCTTAACCGCCCTTTCTCCAAATAAGAAACCCAGCACCAAAAAATTAATAATCCAAAAGGCTGATTCCAATTTCTCGTTTCCATTTAAGGGCCAATTTTCTGCAAACACCATATAATCCATATAGGCTACAAAATATCCCCACAAAGGCCGTTGAGCACCGCGGATAAATAGCACAACCTTACCCAACCAGCCAGATTCATTTAGATCCTTGGCTGTACCCTCCAATTCCTTAACTCTTTGATTAAATTCCTGCTCCGCCTCCAGGGAAAGTTTAACTGCTTCTATTTCGTGCCGGTGTTTTAATTCAAGCAACTCAGCTTTCATCTGCTGCTTTTCAGATCCAGTTGTCACAAACCGATCAACAAGGTCACCCACATCCTTAAATAATCCATTACTAAACAAGGCACTTATCTTTTCAAATAATTTCATCTCTATACCATTTCTATAAACTGTAAATCATCTTGATACTTTGTACTCATATCTTATACCATTTGAACTTTGAATGTGGCCTTATTATTTTTGGTATAATGCCGGTGCTACAATGAATGGCCTTAGCAAATGAAATGCAGATAAGGCCAACTTCATTGTGTGATCGGTATTAGTACTTAAAAAGAAGAAAAAGCCCCTGGACCAACACAATCCAAGGGCTCATCAACACAACACCTAACCTATATCAGAGCCAAAAAACCCCAACTATGATTTTTTTTCTGAATGATTCTTAATGAAGTACTTCAATAGCCACGAGACCACAAAACTAACTACAGTACCAAGCACTGTATAAAAGATAGTTTCCACCATTCCTTCAAAAGAAATTCCGTTCAAAACACTAATGAAGGAACCTCCTAAAAAACCAGCCTTACCACTACTATTCAATGAAGCATCACTCATAACTTAAGCATTTAAGAATGTCGTAAAACCTATGCTAGTGCGCGAGTCCCCTCGCGTTCATAACACATTTATTAAACCACATCCACCTCAACAATAGCCATAGGATTATGCGTCTTCGTTTGAATAGGATACATGTGTCCATTGACTTCCTGAAAATACTCCACTCCAACAACAATAAACACAGGATGAGGTGAATCAGCGCTTATAGCACTATCCAGATTAATAGCAGCCTGATCCAAAATTGCAAGTTCCACATCAGCACTTTCATTTACATCTACTTCGTAGCTTTGATTTCCAAAATCAACTGCCGCCATTGCCAGGATGAAACGAACATGCGTAGCACCTTCCACCTGAGGGATCTCCTCATTTGGGTTAAAGGCATCAATCGCAACTTGAGATGTACCTGCAGCACGGTCAAATACAATTGTATGACTCAACTTCAAAATTGATTCCAACGAAGCTACATTGTTAAACTCAAATCCTTTTAAAACGGTTAAATCACCATCCACCACAGTACGCTCACCTCTTCGATTAGTCGTATCCGCCTGAATAGCCTTCAAAATCGTTGCCGCCAATCGGTTCGACACGCGCTTATCAGCAGCTCTCACCAACACTTCGTTCAAAGCATTGCGCAATTCCTTTCCTGCCTTACCAGCCCGACCAAACTCAGCACCGTTCTCTCTGGTCCTGGCATACGCCGGATCCTTCTTGATACGTTCTCCATCCACACCACCTTTTTCTCGTGCCATAAACTGACCACCACTTTTGTAAAATGACAAATCACCAACACGACCTTCCAATTTAATTACTCCCTTTTGCCTTGCCATAACTTTAATTTTTACGAATTAATATGCTTAAAGTACGATCAGATGGATAGTAATTCAAATCATCATGTCCCTTCTGTCCTTGTATGGCATTTTTGACCAAAAACAGTCCTAAAATAAGGCATAGTATTAGTATCTTAGAAGTAGCATTCAAGTATGGATAAAGTATAGATATAGTAGTAAAACAGTATTATGACAATCAAATTAAACCGACTTTGCATTTACCCAAAAGATGTGCAACGCATCACGGGTAAAAGTGAAAAAGCAAGCAGGCGCTTATTACAAGTCATTAAAGCCAAATTAGGAAAGGAAGGGCATCAGTTTATCACAACTGAGGAATTCGCCTTGCACACGGGCATTAAAGAAGAGTTAGTGCGGCAATATCTCAATGATTAATAACTCACCCTTTTCAACTATTACAAGGCTTCTTATGTCGACAATCCATTAAATTTGCACTCCATTAAATCACCTGTATTGAACTTATTCTATTCAAATATCAACAATTCAAACCAACAATCACTAACCATTAAGTTCCAAGCTTATCTATAAGTTAATCTGATAACTTAAATTAGCAATAACTTGTACTCATTTGCACCCTTTTAACTAGCGTCAAAACTTACTATTTTGTATCTTTGCAATTGTCAATGGACATCAAACAGAATCAAATCATTTCATATTTTTTGTGACCTATTCAATGACCTCATAAAAAATGAGTATTTGTAACGTGTTGGATAATAGAGTATTTGTGGAAATGATGTGATTCCCGCCGAGGTCACCGATAATAAAAGAGAAAGCCCTTTAAGCATTACTTCAAGGGCTTTCTTGTGTTTTGAACTATTCTCTTTTTACAAATTCTCCAAGGCCAGCTTAAAATGCTTAGTGACCACTTCAGCCGGTTCAGTGAGCTTATCATTACCCAACATGCTCATCACCTGGCTCGGATCAATCATTACCACTTCAGTTGTATTTTCGTCAATGTATTTTATAATCACCTTGCAAGGTAAAAATAGTCCGATGTTTTCTTCTGCCTGAACGGTTTCGTAGGCTAGTTTTGGATTACAGGCACCAAGTAAACGATAAGGCCGTGCATTGGCATCAATGCCTTTCTCAATAAACTTTTCGTGCATGTTAACTTCAGTAACTATTCCAAACTGTTGTTCTGCCAAACTTGCCTTTACTTTGTCACTTGCTTCTTCAAAAGGTAAGTTTAATGTTTTGCTAAAGTAATAAGTATCTACGGTTTGTGCGTTTAAAGTGCTCATTGTTATAAGTGTTAATGCAATTGTTAATATTGTTTTTGATATCATGATTCAAACTAATTGGTTAAATTCTTATTTACTTTAACAAAGTAAGTTTAAGTATGTTTAAATCTAGATACTTTAATAAGATCATTGTCCTCATCTAATTTATTACTTACATATTAACTTGTCAATTATTCAACCATAAGATTATATATTCCTGAAATAAGTAATTCTTTACTCTTGTCTGCATTAACGATTTCAATGAATTCTTTATTTGACATCCCCGTTTCTACTTTCGTCTGTCTCAAATACAAGTCCTTCTCGGTGTGTTTCTCAATATAAAACACATAATATTGATTTTCCTTTTTGGTGACTGCTGTTTTGGGTAGAGCTAATGCGCTTTTTGTGTCAGAAATAATTTCTGTTTGAACAAATACACCATTTATAAAATCAGATTTCGCTTCTGATAGTATCCTCGCTTTACATTCTAGTGTTTTTGATTCAGGATTAATTGTTTTTGAAATAGCAGTGAGTACACCTTTGTATTTAAGAGTGTCAGCATCTGTGAATCCAAAATTTAATGTGTCGCCAAGAGCAATGTATTGTGCATCATGCTCAAAAATAGCTAAACTTAATTGTAGCTGATTGGTATCGATAATTTCTAAAATTTCACTTTGTTCATTTATGTTTTGTCCAAGTGCAATGTCCAATTTACTTATGTGTCCGTTAATGGGTGAAATAATAGGGTAGTACTTATACAGTTTGCCAGATTCAATGTTTTCGACATTTAATTTAAGTAGTTCTAATTGAAGCTTAAAAGCATTGTATGTAGCTAATGTAGTGTAGTATTCACTTTCCACTTTTAAATAGTCTTTTTCGGTGCCAATGTTCTCATCAAAAAGGGTCTTTCGCCGCTTAAATTCAGCTTTGTTTTTTTTGAGTTCAGCCCTGTTTTTAAGATAATCTTCCTGAAGTAAGATGAGTTCTGAAGTGGAGATTAAAACTAATACTTCTCCTTTTGTCACATAATCGCCCATTCTGCAATTAATCGTTTCAACTCTTCCGTTTAGCTTTGAGTTGAGGTGTGCCATTGCGTTTGGAGGAGAGGAAACAGTACCATTACAATTTATGAGCTGGGTAAAAGTATGTTTGGAAGCAGTTCCTATTTTCATGTCCTCACTTTCGAAATGCTGCTGACTTATTCGAATCAAATCAGAATCTTGCTTATTTGTGTCAATTGTGGTTTCGTTACTAAGTTGGCATCCGCTAAGTATGGTGCTGAATACAAAGGTAATTGCAAGTTGTGTAATCTTTATTGTTGTCATAGTATTAAAGCTTACTGAAGGTGGTTTAACTCAAGGGTTAATTGATTATAGCTATTTGCACTATCATAATAATTTAGGATGATGTGCATGGCATTTTCGATACTCATAATGAATTGAAAAAACTCTATATCTCCTAGTTCATAACTTTTGCGCGCTGTACGTATTATTTCTAAACTGAGTTCTTTCCCCGTTTGTTCGTAAAATGTGATGGTTTCCTGATGTTTTAGAAGTTCTTTTTGCAAAGCTTGTTTACGATTATTATACGAAGTGATGTAATGAGCTCGAAGACTCTCATTGGCATTAATGGCTATTTTTCCTGCTTTTATTCGAGCCCTTTGCTCGCCAAAAAATAGAGGGATAGCTAAGCCCAGATGTACACCCTGATAGTTTTGAGCAAGGTCGTACGAATTAGTGCCATTATAATAGCCTATTTTTATATCGGGTAGAAGTTTGTTTTTTTCTACATTCAATAGCGCATTATGGTAGTCTTTTTGCGTTTCAATTGATTGATATGCAAAGCTTTCTTTCAATTCATTCTCCAATACCTTCAAAATGTTCATCTCTTGAATAGGAATATTAAATACACTATCGGTTTGCAAATGAGCGTTTAATTTTTCTTTGGCAATGTCGAGTTCATATTGTAATTGAGAGACGACTATACTGACCTGCTTTTGCTTCGCTTGAGCGTTTAATAAATCGATGCGACTCATATCTCCATGATCAAACCGCAGATTTGCGGTTTTGGAAAAGTTTTGATATAAACTATCTACCTCGTGATACAATTGTTCTTTATTAAGTAGGTAGATAATGTGGTAATAGCTTTGTGAAACTTCTTTAATGAGTTGTTGTTTACTAAGATTTAACTCTTTTTCAAAAACATTCGTTCTAATAACAAATGCTTTTTTAGTAGAGGTGTAAACCGTCGGGAAACTAAAGTCTTGTTCTATTCCAAAAACATTTAAAGGGTAGCCATTGTCTGCTATGTTATTTTCATCATGATCAAAATACAATTGAGTTTTACTTATCGAATAAGCAGTGCTTTGTAAGGCCTCGCTTTCTTTAACTTTAAGGTATTCTGAATTTATATGCTGATTATTTTGTAGGGCTATTTCTATGGCTTCATCCAAACTTAATTGCCTTGATTGAGCTAAGCTCGACGAAAATGGAAGTGTAATAATGAGACCTAACATTAAAGGTTTAGAACGTATTAGTTTTAGTGGCCATAATTTGATGCTTTTTACATTGTAAAACAATTCAAAAAGTAGTGGTAGTGCGATCATCGTTAATAAGGTTGAGGTAATTAATCCGCCAATTACGACTGTGGCAAGTGGACGTTGTACTTCGGCACCTGCGCCGCTCGAAATGGCCATTGGTAAAAATCCCATAGCCGCTGCCGCTGCCGTCAGCATTACTGGGCGTAGTCTGTTTTTGGCACCGGTAATAATTAGTTCTCTAATGTTACTGATTGATCCTTTTAGTTGTAATTCCTTTAAATGTTCTATTAGAACAATGCCATTTAAAACCGCAATTCCAAAAAGTGCGATAAAACCAATCCCTGCTGATACACTAAAGGGCATTCCGCGCAACCATAAAGCAAGCACGCCACCAACAGTCGATAGCGGAACGGCTGTGAAAATTAACAAGGCATCTTTGAACGAATTGAAAGCGAAGTGTAGAAAAATAAATATAAGCAATAAGGCAAGTGGAACAGCGTAAATTAAACGCTTAGTGGCATTCTCTAGATTCTCGAATTGGCCACCATATTGGATGTAATAACCAGGAGTTAAGCTTACTTTTTCGTTAACGATGTTTTTAATGTCGTTTACCACGGACTGTAAATCACGATTGCGAACATTTACGCTAACAACAACTCGCCGTCGCGTATTCTCGCGCGATATTTTTGCCGGGCCTTCACTAAACGAAATACTTGCCAATTCTTTTAAGGGAATTTGCTTACCATTTTTTAATGGAACTTGCAGATATTCGATATCATCAATGTCGGCTCGGTTGCTTTGTGGTAATCGCAGAACCATGTCAAATCGTTTTTCGCCTTCAAAGACTGTTCCGGTAGTTTCTCCACCAAAAGCCATTGCTAGATAGCCGTTAAGCGTTTTTATGTCTACTCCGTAGTAAGCTATTTTATTACGCTTGTAAATGACACTCATTTGAGGTAGCCCGGCTGTTTTTTCAAGTATGATATCGGCTGCGCCTGGCACATTTTCAATAAGCTTTTTTATTGCATTGGCTTTTTTATCCAAATAGTCTAGATCATCGCCAAATATTTTGATAGCAATGTCAGCACGTACACCAGTTATTAATTCATTAAAGCGCATTTGTATGGGTTGTGTAAATTCATATTCGATACCTGGAATAATGGATAGCGCGCTCTTGAATTTATCAGCTAACTCTGCTTTGTTTCTCGCCGATGTCCAAGTCTTTTTTGGATTCAGTTTGATAATCATATCTATTTCCTCCATCGACATGGGATCGGTTGGTACTTCAGCTGCACCAATGCGACAAACAATTTGATCAACTTCAGGAAACTGATCGATAAGAATTTTCTCCATTCGCGTTGTGGTTTCAACGGTCTTTGATAATGATGTTCCAGTTTTTAATACAGGTTGAATGACAAAGTCGCCTTCATCGAGTGTAGGAACAAATTCACCTCCCATTCTTGAAAATATGATGCCTGTTAATATCATGATCATCAGTGAGGAGCCAAGTATGTATTTTTTATTTCGGCACGACCACTCTATTACAGGTGCGTATGACCGATGGGCTGCATTCATTACCCATTCGGAGAGTTTATTCTTTTTTTCTTTCTCAGGCTTTAAGAATAATGAAGCTGCGACAGGAAGCCAGGTTAATCCGAGTATCATGGCACCAATTATTGCGAAACTAAAGGATAAAGCCATTGGGCGAAACATCTTTCCTTCAACACCTGTGAGAGATAAAATAGGAATGAATACAATGAGGATGATGATTTGTCCAAATATGGCCGAATTCATCATCTTTGATGCGCCTTGATAGGTAATCTCATCCATTAATGATTGCTGCTTATCACCGCTGGTTTGATTGAATTTCCCTTTGTTCACCGTGACTCGAATCACAATGTATTCTACAATAATAACAGCGCCGTCAATGATGATGCCAAAGTCAAGTGCACCCAAACTCATTAAGTTAGCATCAACACCAAAAACATACATCATAGATAGGGTAAATAATAAGGAGAGTGGAATCATCGATGCGATAACCAATGCCGATCGCAGGTTTCCGAGCAGTAAAATAACAATAAGGACAACGATGATACAGCCCAAAACAAGATTCTCAATTACGGTGAAGGTTGTTTTGCCGATAAGTTCACTGCGTTCTAAAATGGGGTTAATAAAAACACCTTCGGGTAAACTTTGTTGAACTTCAGCAACTCGCTGTTTCACTTCGTTAATAACCACTTTTGAGTTGGCATCTTTGAGCATCATAATTTGGCCCAACACTTTTTCGCCGGCACCATTTGCGGTGATGGCACCATACCTGTTGGCATAACCAAATTGGACTTCGGCAAGGTCTCCAATGAGAATTGGTAAGCCATTGATGTTTTTAACAACAATGTGATTGATGTCTTCAATAGATTTAACCAAGCCATCGCCTCTAATGAAATAACTCTGATTGTCCTTTTCGATATATGCTCCACCTGATATACTATTATTACTTTCGAGAGCCGAAAAAACTTCCATTAATGTAATGTCGTAACTTAGCAAACGGTTAGGAAAAACTGCGATTTCGTATTGTTTCAGATGACCACCCCAACTATTAACTTCTACTACCCCATCAATGCCCGAAAGCCGTCTGCGTACAATCCAATCTTGTATAGTTCGCAAGTCCATCGATGAGTAACGATCTTCAAAGCCTGGTTTAACATCTAATATGTATTGGTATATTTCGCCCAAACCCGTGGTTATGGGCCCCATCTCTGGTGTTCCAAAACCTTCTGGGATATTGGCCGACGCGGATTTTATCTTTTCTGCAATGAGCTGACGGGGTAAAAATGTCCCCATGTCATCCTCAAAAACGATGGTTACAACTGAGAGTCCAAACTTAGAAATAGAACGAATTTCTTCGACACCGGGTAAGTTTGCCATTTCCAACTCAATAGGAGCTGTAATGAATTGTTCAATTTCTTGAGTTGATAAATTTCCTGAAGTGGTAATTACTTGCACTTGATTATTGGTGACATCAGGCACTGCACCTATTGGAATATTAGTTATTGAGAAAATGCCAAAGGCAACTATTGTTAAGGTGAAAAGTATAACAATAAATTTATTGGCAATACTGTAATTTATTATTTTGCTCAACATACAATCAGGGTTTGATTTGCATTGAAGTATTAAGAAGAAAAGATTTTAATGAAGAGATATTTAAATTTAGCTTGCTGGTATTCAGTTGTGTTAGCTAAATTAATTAATAAAGGTAAGGTGATCCTCTTAATGTTGTCGGACCATGAATATAGGTCGTGTTTATTGGTGGGGACTCATTGCGTTTTTTATTCAGTTTATATGGGCAATGATTTTTCCTTTCGGCAATAACTATTTTTTGAATTTCATCATCAAGATAAATTGAAAACAAGACCTTTTCATTATCGGAGTCAACAAGCTTGTATTTTTCAAGATGCTCACTTCCAATATTCGTTGAAAGGAAACCTTGTATGAGATCCCAGAGCTGAAGTTCGTTGGATTGCCTAATGCTTGACGGAAATGATTCTGTTTTGTGCGAATGCGACACAAGAGTATGCCCAACCAAAATGGTAAGTGAGGCATAAAGTAGTATCCGCTGTATCATTCGCATCTCTTCAAATTAAAGTAATTAATCAAAGTTGTGTCTTAAACAGAAGTTAATGCTGTTTTGTTTATATCTGTTAACACCGGCCTCTAGCACAAGGACTATTAGTTATGAAAAATCCCATAAATCCACCAAAGAAAAAGCTTTGTATGATATCACCTGCGCTCATCTTTGCCATGTGTTGACCTTCGGTGAAATAAAAATACGTAAAACTAATAGCTGCACCAACTATCACGTATATTGTTGACTTAATAAAATGCTTGGATTTTAGTTTTCTCTTGAACCAATTGCCTTCCGGTTTAATTTCTAATTGTTTGAACTTCATCTCAAGTATCTAAATATTTAGATACAAATATAAGTAAAAATATTAAAGACAAATTTATTTTCTAAGATGCAATTGGTGGAAATAATTAGAGCATTTGGCGTGAGGAAATAGTTTTTAAAACTGGTAGACCATAAAATGAGCGCTGTAAAATTGAAAAAAAACTGTAAGCACTTAGTTTTTATGAAAGCCTCTGTTAATAACTAATGCGTCATTATATCAGTGGGTAAGGGCGGGTGTTAAGTTTAAGTTTTAACTGTTAAAATTTGTATAATAAAAAAATAGATCTTAAATTGGTCGACCAATTAGGTGGTCAGGCAGGTGTTTAATGTATCAAAGCCCTTTATCATTCAATGCTAACTAAAGAATTTGTTTTAATGAGAGTAAGATTGACAAACCAGAAACTTCGAAAGGAAGCAAATGTCATTTTCACGATAATGATGTCACTAATGCTGATGCATGGTAATATTGTTATAGCAGAAAATTATCTTATCTCATCAGCATCAGAATTAAGCAATTTAAATAGCAGTCTTCACCCTGGTGATACTGTTTTTATGAAAGCAGGACAATGGATTGATCAGGAGTTGGTTTTTGAAGCCAACGGAACTTCGGCTAAGCCAATAGTATTAGCTGCTGAAAGTAAAAACACAGTAATTCTTACAGGAACTTCACATCTTAATATAGCGGGAGAATATTTAGTAGTTGATGGTTTAACTTTTGAGAATGGTTACACCGATGGTTCTGCCGTTGTTGAGTTCAGACGGAACTCGTCGAATTTGGCAAATCATTGTCGATTAGTAAATACAAGCATTCTTAATTATAACCCATCCGATAAGGATGAAGATTATAAGTGGGTCTCGGTTTATGGTGCTCATAATAGAGTTGACCATTGTCATTTTGAAGGCAAGCAACATTCAGGAACAACTTTAGTAGTATGGTTAAATGGAGAGCCAAACTATACACAAATCGATCACAACTATTTTGGTGCTCGACCAGATTTAGGTTACAACGGAGGCGAAACCATTCGTATAGGAACAAGTACTAATAGCATGCAGGAGTCACGAGCCATTGTTGAATTTAACTTATTTGAAGAATGTGACGGAGAGATTGAAATCATTTCGAATAAGTCGTGTTTTAATATTTATCGATACAATACTTTCCGCGATAATAATGGCTGTTTAACCATACGTCATGGTAACGATTGTGAAGTTTACGGAAACTTCTTTTTAGGTGAAAACAAGTCCTCTGGTGGCGTGCGTATTATAGGAGAGCGTCATAAAGTTTATAACAATTATTTCGAAGGTTTGAAGGGTGATGGTTACCGATCGGCTATTTGTATGATGAATGGCGTGCCTAATTCACCGCTTAATAGATATTTTCAAGTAATTGAGGCTGAGGTGGCATTTAATACCATCGTTAACTGTAAGGTTCCTTTTACTATTGGAGCAGGAAAAGATTCAGAAAAGACTTTAGCTCCAAAGGACTGTAAAGTAGCTAATAATATCATGGATGATATCTATGATGAAGTGATTGAATTGGATGATACGCCAATCGATATGCTTTGGGAAGGAAATGTTGCGAATGCAGATGCAGATGATGTGGTGATTAAGGAAGGTATCTCATTTTTCGATCCAGAGTTAATTAATCAGGATGGAGCCTTTCGATTGAGTAGTGGAAGTGATGCCATTGATGCAGCCGAAGGAACGTATGACTATGTTCAAACTGATATTGATAATGAAGATAGAGATGGATCGAAAGATGTTGGTTGTGATGAGTATTTATCTAATACAGATTATAGTAGAGCTTTGGTGAAAGATGATGTAGGGCCCTATACGGGAGATGAAGAGAAGGAAACTTCAATTACTAAACTAATTGAAGTAAATGATATGGTGAAACTTGTGGTAATTAATAATTCAATTAAATTGAAAGTTATGGATCCCAAATATTTGCCTATTCAATATATGATGTATGATATTACAGGTAGAACAATAATGGCAGGAGATTTATATGAAGAAGATGAAGTGTTCAACCTTAATAAGTTGTCATGTTATTTATTGTCATTTAGGTCTTTAAAAGGGTATGTGCAGAATGATAAAATTATTTTATCGCAGTAAGTAGTGCAAGATGTAGATATAGTGTGTAGTGATTTGATTAAGTTTTTAATTATTGATTATTGTATTTTTGGTTGTTCCAAAAAGGAAATAAAAAGAGTAAAAGAGGAGAAATAATTATGGAGTTACTTGAAAATTTCAAAACAATAGAGGTTGAAACACCTGTAGATAAGATAATCAGACAGATTAGAGGCTTAATCATTGCGGGGTATTTAAAGCCTGGAGATAAATTACCATCTGAGCGTAAGCTTTCTGAAAAATTAGGTGTTGGTAGAACGTATATCAGAGATGCCATAAAAAAACTGGAGTTTTTAGGAATCTTAAATACACTTCCACAAAGTGGGGTGGTGATTAATGGTGTTGATATTGCTGCCATGGAAGGTTTGCTCTCAAACGTTATGAAACTTGAGAAGCCTGACTTCCATTCTTTGGTTGAAACGCGCGTAATGATGGAGAGGCATTCGGTTCAGCAAGCCGCTATACGACGCACTGAAGAAGATATTCAAAAGCTTGAAGATGCTCTGTTAGCTTACGAAAAGAAGATTGAAAAGGGTGTTTCTGCTGAAAATGAAGACTTTGTTTTTCACTTACGAATAGCTGAAGCAGGGCATAATTCAGTAATTAAAACGATGATGCTAATAATACTGCCAGATATTCTAAAGATTTACAGAAGCGAAGATGTTTGTAATGAGTCAAAGCTCTCAAAAACTTTTGGAGAACATCGCCAAATACTGGAAGCAATTAAAAAACAGGATGTAGAGGCATCCGTTCAGAATATGTCAACACACTTAGAAGATGTACTTAAATTCAGTAAATCCAAAATATAAATAAAAATGAGAATAATGTAGAAAAACAATTCTTAAAAAAATAGTGCGCTGGCACGCACTATTTACACAGTACAAATATTCCTGGAAGAATCTCAATAACTGTCATATAGCCTAGGGCTAATGATTTGTTTAGAGTCGTATTGTGTTACGCAAAGCTAATAAAAAATCTATTTTTAATTAATTAATAAATCATAAAGCATGTTAAGGTGCTGATAAGTAGCGATTTGTTAATGAAAAAAATTCGAGTAATGAAACGAAAAATCCTATTTACATTACTAATGATTACCGGAGTCTTTACACAGCTTTTTGCGCAGACGCTTACAGGCCGTGTAGTTGATTCGAGCGATAACACGGCCCTGATAGGGGTAAGTGTTTACCAAAAAGGAACCACCAATGGTACAATTACCGATATTGAAGGTAATTTTAGCTTAAGCGTGGAAGGAGAAAATGCAGTTATAATTTTTTCATACATAGGTTATGAACAACAGGAAATAGCTGTTGGGAGCGAAACTGTTTTTAATGTAGCTTTAGTATCTGATGTATCAGGTCTTGATGAAGTTGTTGTTATTGGATACGGGGTTCAGAAAAAATCGCATCTAACAGGAGCTATTTCGAAAGTAGTGAATGAGAATTTAGATCAAATAGCTGTTGCAAGGGTAGATGATGCTTTAATTGGGCAAGTTTCTGGTGTAAATATTCAGGCAACTTCTGCTGAAGCTGGAGCTGCTCCAACAATTACAATTAGAGGTTTTGGATCGATAACAGGTGAATCTGGACCTGCAGTTGTAGTTGACGGTGTTGTGGTTGATCCTAGTTTTCTTGGAAATCTGGATATGAATGACATCGAGTCTTTTGAGGTACTAAAAGATGCCGCCTCTGCCGCTATTTACGGTAGTGAAGGATCTAACGGTGTAATTATGATTACGACAAAGACCGGCAAAGAAGGAAAAACAGTATTCTCGTATGACATGTTTACAGGATACAAATCTGCCTTTGGAAGTGATGATTATAAGAAAAATTTATCAGATTGGTCAGCTAAAGAGTTAGCTGCTACTGGTCAAATTTCGGAAGCTACTCAATATGCACATAAAATAGTTGAGGTTACAGGTATTGACAGAGATTGGCAAGATGTATTTTTTAACGGAGGTATTATCACCAGTCACTCTTTATCAGCCAGTGGCGGATCTGAAAATACCAAATTTTCTACTTCATTAAGATATTTGCATGACGAAGGTGTTGTTATTACAGATGACTACAAACTGTATTCTGCAAAACTGAAAATAGATAGTAAGATTGGCAAAAGATTAAAGTTTGGTTTGAGTGCGACGCCTTCTTATTCAAAAAGAAGAGCTTTACCTACTTCTGTTCATAATCCCATAAGACAATCACCATGGTTGCCTATATACCATACGCAGGAGACATTACAATTTATTAATAGAGATGTATATCCCGACGTTGGAGTTGGAGATTATTTTAATGAAAATCATTTAGTTGAATTGGATTTAGATGGTAATGGTAGTGATAATAGGCCACGTACTACTGGTGATCAAAATGCATATGCGCAATACGTAGAAAGGGAACACTATGAGTATAATACCAAATTATTAACTTCTGCTTATTTGAGTTTTAAAATTATTGATGGTCTTACTGCTAAGAGTGCTTTAGGGGTAACTTTGGAACAACGAAAAAGAACGCGTTGGGATGGAACAAAACACCATGCATCCGGAAGTAGTAGAGCTCAATATTTATTGAATAATAGATACCAAACCAGAATTATTTCTGATAATACCTTATTGTACAACAGGCAGATCGATAATCATGAGTTTAGTGCTTTAGCAGGGTTTACCGTACATGGAGTTGCTAAATTTACACGGACGATTTTTTAGAGATATTAAGACCAAAATAATATCTTAGAAAAATGAGTACACAGAAAAAGTATTACAGTA
>NZ_JBNGOY010000076.1:0-16078 GCF_050589805.1 Carboxylicivirga fragile
TGTGGGGTAAATGTCTTTCGTTTCATAAATACAGTTCAAAATTAAAACTTTTTTGTCTACTCTTAAACTGTCCAGTTTTTGGGGAAGCTTACAAATGGACATAAAGAATCTGAGATGTTATACGAAAATAATCAATTCATAAAATATCTTGGACGCTGGGACAAAGAAGGTAATTTAATAGAAGAATGAAAAAAACAGAGTGTAACAATTAGCCTTCAATAAAGGGTTGCTTGCACGCGCTTTACATTGAAGTAGATGTTGAACTAAACAAAGTGACAATGTCCAGACTAATAGCCTTTTATCTATAGTAGTTTTAAAAGCATTTATTGAGGGACACCCCGATAAGCGTAGCAACTAAATAACCTTTATCGTTTGGCGTTAGCGTCTCGCTACGTCGTGTTTAAAAAGGCCTCTGGCCTGTATAAGTAACAAAGCCTTGTAATTGCAATTTAATAATTAATTGTAAGGCTTTTATTTAGCTCTTAATGGTGTAATTGCTTCGGTTTAATTATTGTGTCTAATCTGTATTAGATTTGCATTTATTTTATTGAAATTAAATCAAACGAATTCCTCGAGGCTTGCCCTAGGGATAGTCAACTTTAAGTATTTTCTTTTTCATCAAGTCAGAGGCCTTTTACTGACAGATACGATTTAGATTGTGACAGCATCAATAAATTAACTGACTGATGCGATTTGGGCAGTGACAGCATCAATCCTCAGATGCGCGTAGCAACTAAATAACATACATCGTTCGGCGTTAGTGTCCCCCAGCTGGCGAAGATTTGTAATCTTGTGCCACTAGCTCGCCTTAGTCCCTATCTCCTCATCCCGGCCTTCTCCACATGGAGAAGGAGTCAGCACTTTTTGAGTTTGCAGGGATGAAAATGAAAGATAGCTTAAAATTCCATTAACGGTAATACTGCTTACTAATCAAATCCGATAGCTATCGGATGCTCCTTAAAAATAAGACACTTTGGTTATGCATCGGCATTTACCATTGTAAATTTTTAATAGCACTTTCAGCGCATTTAAAAATACAATTGGTATAATTTGTGTTTATTCGTGGGCAATATTTTGTATTCCATAATATTCCAAAAAGTTACTAATTAACCTTCCTTCGTTAAAAACAAATACATTGCTTTCCCCATAAATAGACACCAATCAACACGAGGATGTCCAAAATCTAAGCTCGTTCATCGTAGTCGAGATGAAATTTGATTAACACTGATTATCAACCAATAATCACTTCGACATGCTTCGGCAAGCTCAGCAAGCACTCAGTGAACGGATGCTTTCCAAGTTTTTGGACACCCCCGTTTATCGTGGCACTTAAAACATGTAAATTGTTCGGTTCATCACATTGTTCGGCGTTAATCTCAGTCATCAAACGATTATAAAACAAAAAACCCCGCTAATGCGGGGTTTAAGTTACCATTTAAATATAATGGCTTAAACTCTTTTCTCTTTGATACGAGCTTTCTTACCAGTAAGTCCACGTAAGTAATACAACTTAGCTCTACGAACTTTACCTTGGCGTAGTACTTCTACTTTGTCGATAAAAGGAGAGTTGAAAGGGAAGATACGCTCAACACCAACGTTGTTCGAAATCTTTCTAACAGTAAAGCGCTTGTTAGCACCTTGTCCTTTAATCTGAATAACCACACCTTTAAAGATCTGGATACGCTCTTTGTTACCCTCACGAATTTTGTAAGAAACTGAAATGTTGTCTCCAGGACCGAATGCTGGTAATTCAGTTCCACCTTCAAATGCCGCTTCGGCAATCTTCATTAAATCCATTTTTCCTTTATTTATAGGATTAATACGCTCCCCGCAATATTACATGACTCCCTCGTTCAGTAAGAGATTACGCGAAATCGGATGCAAAAATAGTACATTACAATAAAATAATGAAACTATTTGCCTTATTTTCTTTAGCTAAGCTTCGTTTTTTTCGTCTGAAGTAGGCTTAGTTCGACTAAAAAATTGAGCTATAAAATTTTTAATCATGGTAACAACAGGGTTCACCCATTCCGAAACCAAAAGTGGAATAAGGCGAGCAGGACTAAGTAATAGACCTAGTTCGATGTATTTTAGTTGCAATTTCCGCTCACTAAATTTTATTTGGTAATAGAGTTTCATTTTCTCGTTTTCGAAATCCTCAAACGATTCAATGTGCTCATATCTATTTTTTGATGGATTCGTCATAGTTCTGGTAATTAGGGAAAAACAATTCGATTACTGATTTAATAATGGGCTTTTCAATTAGTTTTTTTCGTACGCTTAAAAATAGTAGACCACATAACATGTAAAAACCAGCAACAATAACAAAGCCCAATTCATTACTGTCCAAGACACGACCTAGCCACAAGGCCACGGCCATAGATAAAAATAGCAGAGCGAAAAACATAAGGTAAAATAGAACTGTTTTTACGATAAAGCCGGAAAGAAATTGTGAAATGCTTTGAGCAGAGTGTAGTTTAATTAAATCAACCTGTGCTTTCACATATTCTTCAAAGTCGTCCTTAACTTCTTTTACTTCATCGCTTAGGCGATCTTTCATAGATGTGTGTTTTGTTGGTTATTGTTGGAAATATAATGAAAATTCAAGGATAACAGAAAAGAAAGAACCCAGAAAGCTGTGCCTCTGGGGTTCTTACTTAGGTAATAAATTAAGTGTTTTCACAATTAAGAATATTAGTTAGGACCATGTGTTGGTTCCAAAGTGTTTTTGTACTCCTTAATTAAATTCTCAATTTTAGTTTCTAAGTCGGCCATTTTCTTTTTCATTTCATCCTTTAATTCACCGCCTTTTACCTTAATTTTTTCACGCATGTGATCCAATTCTCCTTCCATTTCTTTTAGCTTAGCTTTAAGCTGATCACGCGTATCCGATCCTTTTTGTGGAGCATAGAGTAAAGCTAAAGAAGCTCCTAATGCGGCACCTGTTAAGATGCCTCCAAGAAATAATCCTGTATTTTTCATAGCATATTTATTTAATGATTATTAATGTCAATAAGTTACAAAAGTCAAATAAGCATGTCAAATTTATTGGTCTAACATTTATGGGCTTTCGTGTAAAAACGAATTTACGCATTACAATTGATTTTATTTCTTAAAAATATGGAATTAAACTTTGATTAAGTTAATTGTGGCAATTCCTTAACGGAATGATCTTCTTCTGATTTAAGCAGGTTCATTCTTCAAATTTACTAACAGGGCATTCAAGTGTAATGTTATTCTTCCGACTTAAATTCATTTAAGATCGAAATTGACTTTATAAATTTATAACTTTACACAGCTAAAAAGTGACGTAATCATTTTATTAAGGATGAATTTAAACGAGACCATAAGTGTAGAGGAGAAGAGCCAAATTACTAAGGCTTACCGGGAATTGTTGAAAGAAAGTGATTCTCTTCGTGAGAAAGATGATGTTCAGCAAGTACGCAAGGCCCTCGATCTTTTGTTGGAAGATAAAGGACAACTTAGTCGTAATGGTGCGGGTGAATTATATGTGCTTGAATCCTTAGAAGTATCTTTAATAATTACGCGAGAGATTGGCTTGGGGCGGACTGCGATCATATGTGCCCTATTGTATCACCCGGTTCTGGAAAAGAGCATTTCAGTGGAAGAGGTAAAGCAGCACTTTGGAGAACAGGTTGCTGGTATTACCGGTGGACTTGTGAAAGTAGCTGAGTTATATGCGAAAAATACATCAATACGTAACGAAAACTTCAGAAAGCTATTATTGACTTTTGCCGAAGATATTCGCGTGGTGCTTATTATTATTGCTGATCGTTTGCGTACCATGCGAGCCTTAAAATTATACAGTGCCGAAGATCAACAACGCATAAGTGGTGAAGTTGGTTTTTTATATGCGCCTATGGCTCATCGCCTTGGTTTGTATGCCATAAAGTCGGAAATGGAAGATCTGGTGATGAAGTTTTCGAACCAGAAAATGTACCAATACATCGCCCGAAAGTTAAATGAGACGAAACGAGCCAGAGAAAAGTACATTGCTGCCTTTATCGAGCCTCTTAAAAAAGAGTTGGAAAGTCAAGGACTTCAATTCGAGATTAAAGGAAGAACAAAAACTATCCATTCCATTTGGAATAAAATAAAAAAACAGGATACGGAATTTGAACATGTATTTGATTTGTTTGCCATTCGAGTAATTTTAGATAGTGAATTACGAAACGAAAAAGCGGAGTGTTGGCAGGTTTATTCTGTTGTTACCGATAAATATCAACCTAACCCAAGTCGTATGCGCGATTGGATATCGGTACCAAAATCCAATGGTTATGAATCGTTGCATACAACTGTGCTGGGACCTGATAAAAAATGGGTTGAAGTACAGATACGTACCCATCGAATGAATGAGGTGGCCGAAAAAGGATTAGCTGCTCACTGGAAATACAAAGGTGGCAAGGGCGAGAAAGGCATGGACGAATGGTTGTCTAATGTTCGTGATATCCTTGAAAATCCTGAATTGAATGCGGTTGACTTTATTGATGATTTCCGATTAAACCTGTACGACAAGGAGGTTTTTGTATTTACACCCAAAGGGGATTTAAGACGTTTGAAAAAAGGTGCTACCATACTTGATTTTGCCTTTGAGATCCATTCTGAAGTAGGTAAAAAATGTGTTGGGGGAAAAATTGATAATAAGAATGTACCCATTAAACATCAGCTTAAAAATGGTGATCACGTTGAGATTCATACCAGTAACAATCAGGAGCCGAAGCAAGACTGGCTGAATATTGTAGTTACTTCAAAAGCCAAAAGTAAGCTAAAGCAGGCTTTGCGCGAGATGCAATACAAAGAAGCCGAATTAGGTCGTGAGTTATTGGTACGGCGTTTAAAAAACTGGAAATATGAACTAAATGATCAATTATTAAATCAACTGGTTAAGTTTTTTGGTTATAAGAATATACATGATTTTATGCGCGCCATTGCCATGGAGCAAATCGACATGGCTCGCATTAAGGATTTTATACTTGATATTGAGAAGAAGGAAATAGCAGAAGAAGAACAGGAGGAGCGAAGTGCGGTTAATTTTGTAGCATCCGAAGATGAATTGCCAAGCGACGATGTACTAATGATAGATCAGAGCCTCACCAATGTTGATTTTACATTGGCTAAGTGCTGTAATCCAATTTTTGGGGATGAGATATTTGGTTTTGTGGCATCCATGGGAGGAATTAAAATTCATCGTTTAACATGTCCCAATGCCAAGGATATGCAAACAAGGTTCGGATACCGAATTGTTAAAGCACAATGGACCAATGTTAAAGGCAATAGTTACCAGGCGACATTAAAAGTAACTGGTGTTGATGATATAGGAGTTGTTACGAATATCTCCCAATATATATCCAAAGAACTCAAGGTGAAAATCCGATCCATGAGCATCGATTCAAACGAAGGCGTTTTTGAAGGGAATTTCACGATTTATGTGGATAATACGCAGGTGCTAAATCTGTTGATTAAAAAAATTAAAACTATAAAAGGGGTCTATACTGTTTCGAGGGTAGGTGTCATATAATTCACCAATGTTGCTTGATTTTTTGGATTTTTGGTCTTAACTTTTAAGAAAAGTGTTCTAATATCTAAACAAAAGCACCATGGAAGAAAAAATTGTCACACTAGTCGTTTTGTCTTTCGAAAAAGCACACATATTAAAAACAATGCTTGAGGTCGAAGGCATAAGTAGTTTTCTTGAGAATGCAAACCTAATTCAAGGCGCCGTATCGCAAGGTGTTAAGGTGAAGATAGAAGAGTCTTCTCTCGAGAAAGCAATGGAAGTACTTGAAAGTATGATGCACGAAGAATTTGCCATGCCAGATTCACCACCTGTTCCGCCACGAATATTATTACCTGTCGATTTTTCATCTTATTCGAATAAAGCAGCCGATATTGCCTTTGATTGGGCCAATGTTTTAAGGGCCGAATTAATGGTTATGCATACTTATTTTAACCCAATTATCAGTACCATGCCTTTCTCCGATACTTTTGCCTATGAGATGAATATGGAAGAATTGGTGGTTGAGTTGGAGGATAAGGCAAAGGATGGCATGGAGAAGATGTTGGCCTATCTGAATGAAAAGAATGATAAATTAGGCAGTAATAAACTGGTAATTAAGTCTGAGCTCATTAAAGGTATTGCTGAGGATGAAATAGTGAAGTATAGTAAGCAGTATCAACCATCGGTTGTAATCATGGGTACACGAGGTAAAGATCAAAAAGTAGCCGATTTAATAGGTAGTGTAACCGCTGAGGTGATGGAGCGATCCAAATCACCTGTTTTTGCTGTGCCTGAAGATTTTAATTACCAGGGAATCGATAGTTTAAAGCACTTGTCGTATGCCACCGATTTTATGGATGGTGACTTCAAAGCCATTGAAATTTTGGAGAAAATAGTGAAACCACTTGGTGTAACTATTATTTGTGCTCATGTGAGTTCAAAAAACAGTTCGCAATGGGATGCTGTGCGATTGCAAGGCTTGAAAGAGCATTTTAAGAAGTACTATGACGAGAAAAATGTGGATTCGTATCTAATCGAGCATGAAGACTTTTATTTAGGCTTAGAAAGTTATGTGCATGAACAAGGGGTGGATGTTCTATCTTTCACACGCAGAAAACGTGGTTTGATTAGTAAATTGGTTAATCCTAATATTGCCAAAAAAATGCTTTTTCACTCCACCACACCTTTATTGGTTTTTAACGATTGATTTACTACTTTTAATGGCAAATTAATTGCCATATGGAGAGATTTAGAGCCGGCAAAAAAATAGCCGGCTTTTTA
Organism: Carboxylicivirga fragile; assembly: GCF_050589805.1. Lineage (NCBI taxonomy): Bacteria > Pseudomonadati > Bacteroidota > Bacteroidia > Marinilabiliales > Marinilabiliaceae > Carboxylicivirga > Carboxylicivirga fragile. The sequence continues at coordinate 6,800 of NZ_JBNGOY010000076.1, forward strand.
CTTATTACTTTGTTGGGAAGTATAATTACGCTGAATGCTCAATATAGAGTAACTGGTGAAATTATTGACGTGGATAATGTGTATCACGATATTGTTGTGGTGCAAAAACACGATGGATCTCAAGAAAAAATAAAGGTAAATTCTCTTGGCAAATTCATTACTTTGCTTGAATGGAATAAGGTTTACCACCTGAGTTTTAAAAAGCCCGGATATGTGTCCAAGGTAATTGAGTTTTCTACTGTAGTGCCTAATAGTGTGCATCGGCAAGGTATTCAACCATACGATCTTCCTGTTCGTCTATTTAAAGTTTTCAATGGGGTTGATACCATTTTTTTTAAAAACCCTGTAGCTAAAATACGGTATGAATTAGATGTCAACGATTTTGCAGCTGATAAAGATTATTCGCTCAATGTGAAATACCGTTTGGAGCAAATGCGAAAAGGAGAAAAGCCGTCAAATGAAAATCAATTGAACCGAACTAAGGCCAAGGTGAGTAGCACCAACTCGACCACCACAAAAAATACAGGTGTTAATAAAAATGATAGAGTTACAAGATCGAAGGACTTTACCAAGGAGATTGAGCAAGATGTCATTGAAAATGAAGTGCTAGTTGATGCTGAGATAATTGAAACGGATATTCCTGCTTTAAAAACGAATTATCCCATAGGTAGAACCGATGAACATTTTGAATTGAAAGGGCGATCGGTGAAACGAACCATTATTAATGAAGGCAATGTTCGTAGAGTGTATTTTAGTGTAAAACATGATTGGGGAGGTGAGTATTTTTTTATTGATGAAGCTGAAATAGGCTGTCGCTGTATTTCGGAAAAAGTATATCACAATGCCATAGATAGATTGGTGACGGCAAAGGGAAATAAATAGATCCATTATTGATTTAAACAATATTAAATGAAACGATTAAGAGGTTTTGCAAGCGATAATAATGCAAGTGTGCATCCTGATATTATTCAAGCTTTAATAAATGCAAATGAAGGACATGCTGTAGGTTATGGCGATGATGTTGTGACTGAACGAACTCGTCTTTTATTCAAAGAGGTTTTCGGCGAAAGTGTGGAGCCTTTTTTTGTTTATAATGGCACAGGTGCTAATGTTATTTCTATTCAAGCCTTAGCACGGACTTTTAATGCGGTTGTGTGTGCCCGTACTGCCCATATTAATGTGGACGAATGCGGTGCGCCAGAGAAAATTTCGGGTTGTAAGCTTTTACCAATCGATACGGATAATGGAAAGATTACGGTAGAGCAAATAGGCGCTTTTATGCATGGTTTCGGTTTTGAACATCATGCTCAACCAAAACTGATTTCAATAACTCAGGTAACGGAGCTTGGGACGGTTTATACGATTGAAGAGATACGGAAGATAGCGGATTATGTGCATGGCTTGGGTTTATACTTGCACATGGATGGGGCGCGTTTGGCTAATGCTGCTGCTGCTTTGGAGTGCTCCTTGGCTGATGTATCGTTCAATGCTGGTGTTGATGTCTTGTCCTTTGGAGGTACTAAAAATGGACTAATGTTTGGCGAAGCTGTGGTGTTTGCCAATGCAGAATTAGCCGAGAATGTAAAATACATTCGTAAGCAAAGTACGCAGTTACACTCTAAATTGCGTTATACCTCTGCACAATTCGAAGCTTTATTATCGAATGAGCTTTGGTTAAAAAATGCAAAGCATGCCAATGAGATGGCTCAATTGCTTGCGGGTGAAGTATGGGAAATTGAAGGCATTGAAATTACCCAGCCTGTTGACTCAAATGGTGTATTTGCAATCGTGCCCAAGGCTATTATACCGAAACTACAAGAAGAGTTTTTCTTCTATGTGTGGGATGAAGCGCGTTCGGAAGTACGCTGGATGACTTCGTTTGATACCACCAAAGAGGATATTCAAGAGTTTGTAGCAGTGCTTAAAAAGGCGATGGCTGAATAGGACTTAATGATAAGTTGTTAATGATTAGTGATTAAAGGAGCGGCTCTCTTTTGCAAGCTGCCAATAAAGAGCGGCTCCTTTCTGACATTAAAAGAAATAGGGCAGTTTTTTTTAATACATTGGTAGAGTATTCGTTTACATTTAGCAGCTCTATCTTTCAAGATGGTTAAAAAAGTTGCTCCTTCAGTTCCACGGAGCGGCTCTCTTTTAAAAGCTGCCAGTAAAGAGCCGCTCCTTTTAGTACTCCTTAAAATTATTCTAGTTCAAGCTCTTTACGTTCTTCATGAACTACGTTATGGTATTTCAGAAAGTTATCACGACCATCGTAAATATCTAGTACCAAATCTCGATCAATTTTGGTGGCTTTATTTGAGCAAATTGCGTTATATGAACTAAAAGTATAAGATGAAAAATTCTTTATTATGCCATGCTTCTCTGGATTATAGTGCGTGTAAAATATGAGGTATTTCAAATATTCATCAGAGCTAATGTTTAGTCGTTTGTATTTGGGGGCAAACAGATTGCCTGTGCGTTTCTCTTTGGTGTTGATACTCATAGCATAGGTGATAAATAGTTTCATCAATTGACGAACAGCTAATTGACCACAATCTTTTAATTTGTTTGCATTCGTATTCGGTGGTTGACGGTCATTAATTTTTACGACCATATGAAAATGATTTGGCAGCAAGCAATATGATAGTATTGACATGTATTTACTAAGGAATTTATCCATTAATTTGAGAAAATATTTATAATTATCCGTGGAGAAGAAAATATCTTGTCGATTAGTACCTCGGTTAAACAGGTGGTAGTATTGACCTGCCAAAATTGGTGTTGATGTTTTGATTGATGACATAATAGACAAGTTAATTTATAATTGGGGAAGTTTCAAGGGAGCCGCTCTCTCTTTTAAGATGATTGGGGGCTATGGAGCGGCTCTCTTTTGTAAGTTGCCAACAAAGAGCCGCTCCTTTAGTGCTGTCACGCGTCCTTCTGGCATGATTGTAGTTGTATTTCTGCCATATTGGCTCAAACTGATGCTTGGTTTGGTATTTGATAATGAAGGGCATATATTTAAATACTCATATAAATTTATGCCCAAAGCCTCAGATATAGAACTCAAAAAAGTTAAAACAGCACTGGTAATTCCATTGTTCTTTTTAATTGTTTCATTTGGTATTAAGTTAATTGAGACATTAGAAGGCTTTAGTTTTGTAGAGTGGGGTGTTAAACCCTTGTCAATTGAAGGTTTGCCAGGTATTTTATTATCGCCACTGATACATTCTGATTGGGAGCATTTTTATGCCAATGCCGTGCCTATATTGGTCTTGGGTGTTGCGCTGTTTTATTTCTATCGAGGTATCTCCATAAAAGTATTTGTATTTATTTATTTACTCACTGGTATTTGGGTCTGGATGGGCGCACGTGAGTCTTGGCACATAGGAGCAAGTGGTGTCATATATGGTTTAGCTGCGTTTCTTTTGGTTAGTGGTTTTTTACGTAATTATATTCCGCTGATGGCTATTTCCTTAATTGTGGTGTTTTTATACGGAAGTATGATATGGGGTATTTTTCCATTAAAATGGGATGTACCTTATTCATGGGAGTCGCATATGTGGGGGTCTGTAGCGGGTACTGTACTGGCTTTATATTATCGAAAACAAGGGCCACAGAAGCCTGTTAAAGTTTGGCCCGAGGAAGAATATGAATACCCATACTGGGAAATCAACGAAGAAGATAAGTAGTGCAAGCTCATATTAATAGAACTATTTTAGCCACCTTAATTTATTTTCAAATTTCAGTGTCTTGTGCTTTTTTCGATTAATTAATTTATTACATTTGTCCACATTTTTTCAGGATCGTCTTTTAGTGATTGTATGTGACTGAAATAAAATGCTTTGTAATGTTTTTGTTGAGTAGGAATAACGATTCTCTTACTTGATTTTTTTGTTTTAGTAAATCTGATTTAAAAATGAACAAAGTACTTATTATTGGAGCTGGTGGAGTTAGTAATGTGGTGGTTCACAAATGTGCTGCTCTTCCTGAGGTATTTGGCGAAATTATTTTGGCCTCTCGTACCAAAAGTAAATGTGATGCTATCGCTAAAGCGGTTAAAGAACGCACAGGTAAATCTATACTAACCGAAGCGCTCGATGCTGATCAAACGGAAAATACAGTAGCATTAATCCGAAAGCACAAACCTCAGTTGGTCATTAATGTTGCTTTACCTTATCAGGATTTGGTAATTATGGATGCTTGCCTCGAAACGGGTGTGCACTATATGGATACTGCCAATTATGAACCTAAAGATGTTGCAAAGTTTGAATACAAATGGCAGTGGGCTTATCAGGATAAATTCAAAGATGCCGGCCTGACAGCTTTGCTAGGAAGCGGTTTCGATCCAGGTGTTACCAATATGTTTTGTGCCTATGCACAAAAGCATTTGTTTGATGAAATTCATAATATTGATATAGTTGATTGTAACGGTGGCGATCATGGTAAAGCCTTTGCAACGAATTTTAACCCTGAAATTAATATTCGCGAAATAACATCACGTGGCCGTTATTGGGAAGAAGGCGAATGGCTTAGCACGGATCCACTTTCTGTAAAACAAGATTTTGATTTTCCGGGTGTTGGTACACGTAAAATGTACCTGATGTACCATGAGGAGATGGAGTCGCTTTGTTTAAATATCAAAGGCTTGAAACGTATTCGTTTCTGGATGACTTTTGGAGAGGAATATCTGACTCATCTGAGAGTTATGCAAAACATCGGCATAACACGAATTGATGAAGTAGATTATAAAGGACAGAAAGTAGTGCCTTTGGAGTTCCTTAAATGCATTTTGCCCGATCCGGGTTCTTTGGCTGAAAACTACACCGGTAAAACATCTATTGGTTGTGTTATTGAGGGTATTAAAGACGGTAAAAAACTACGTAAGTTCATCTACAATATATGTGACCATGCCGAAACGTATAAAGAGGTTGGTTCACAAGCAGTATCATACACAACAGGTGTGCCAGCGATGATTGGTGCTAAAATGATTCTTGAAGGGCATTGGAAAAAAGAAGGTGTCTTTAATATGGAACAGTTAGATCCGGATCTTTTCATGGAGGATTTAAATAAGTATGGCTTACCTTGGCAAGTAGAAGAATGGAGCAGTTCGGTGGAATAAATCTTTCGCATTATGAATTAGCCAACTTAAAAACACCATGTTACGTCGTTAATGAAACGCAACTTGAACGCAACCTCAAGTTGCTAAACGATGTGCAAACAAAAGCTGAGTGTAAAATTTTACTTGCTTTTAAAGGTTTTGCAATGTGGCGTTTGGCACCTTTGGTAATGCGGTATTTAAGTGGTACATCAGCCAGTTCGGTAAGCGAAGCGATGCTTGGTTATAATGAATTCGGAGGCGAGTTACATGTGTATGCTCCAGCCTTTTCGGATGCTGATATGGCTGAACATGTAAAAATGGCTAATCACATTGTTTTCAATAGTCCAGGACAATACAAGCGTTTTAAAAGTCTGTTGGCTGATCATCCTAATATTCAAGCGGGGATACGCCTTAATCCGGAACATTCCGAAACAGATACGGCCATCTATGATCCAAGTGGCCAATATAGTCGCCTTGGTACAACCTATAACAATTTGCTTGAAAATATAGAGGATATTGAGGGAATAACAGGTTTGCACTTTCATAACCTCTGTGAGCTTAATGCAGATGCTTTAGAGCGAACTTTAGCAGTGGTAGAAGAGAAGTTTTCGTTTCTCTTTAAGCGCATATCATGGATTAACTTTGGAGGAGGACATCACATTACTCGCTCGGATTATGATGTTGAAGCCTTGATTCGAATCATCAAGGCATTCAAAGTAAAATACAAGCTGGAAGTATACCTTGAGCCGGGAGAGGCCATCGCTTTAAATACGGGTGTATTGGTTTCAAGCGTAGAAGATGTCTTTCATAACGATATGGACATTGCCATACTAGATACTTCGGCAACGGCTCATATGCCCGATGTGTTGGAGATGCCCTATCGACCCTATATTCTGAATGCCGATGAAGCGAATAAAAAGGAGTTTACCTACCGTTTGGGTGGGGTAACTTGCTTGGCAGGCGATGTAATTGGCGATTATAGTTTTGGTAAGCGACTGAGAGTTGGTGATCGTTTGATTTTTGGTGATATGGCCCATTATACAATGGTTAAGAACAATACCTTTAATGGGGTGTGCTTACCGTCTATATACTTATATAACGAAGAAACTGAGAAATGCCGTGTGGTAAAACATTTCTCTTATGAAGATTATAAAGGAAGGTTGAGTTAATAGAATTAAACGTTTTTGATAGCAGCTTGCATATGATGGATTATTCAAAATACTTTTGTGGGGAAGATGGTTATTGCCTGGATTATAATGCGGCAAGAATTGCTATATTGCCTGTGCCTTACGATGGTACCAGTACCTGGATAAAAGGGGCTGATAAGGGGCCGGAAGCAATCATTGAAGCATCTGGCACACTTGAGATGCTCGATATTGAAACGGGTACGAATGTCTCGAAGAAAGGTATTTTTACCATGTATCCAATTACAGAAAGCCAATCGCCGGAATTAATGAGTCAGGCCGTTGAAGATGCCATTGGTGGTTTATTGAGAGATTGTAAATTTCCGGTTTTGATTGGAGGGGAGCACTCGGTCAGTATTGGTGCCTTTAAAGCCATTGCAAAGCATTATCCTAAGTTTAGTATCCTACAATTCGATGCACATGCCGATTTACGTCAAAGTTATGAGGGATCGGAATACAATCATGCCTGTGCCATGCACAAGGCAATGGAACAGGCTCCAATCGTTCAGGTAGGTGTCAGAAGCATGTGCGAAGAAGAGAGTGTTTTTGTGAATAAAGAGAGCATGTTTTTTCGCCATCAATTACGGCAAAATCCTTTGTGGCAAAACGATGTGCTCAATCAATTGTCAAAGGAGGTGTATATTACCATTGATCTGGATGTATTTGATCCATCTATAATGCCCTCGACAGGTACGCCCGAACCAGATGGTTTACTTTACCACGATGTGCTTTCAATGATAAGGAAGGTAGCTGAAAGGCATACAATAGTAGGATTCGATATCGTTGAACTGTGTCCAAATAAGATTAATAGGTCGCCTGATTTTTTAGCAGCTAAGCTAATTTATCAGATATTGAGTGAGGTATTTAAATAGTGTTTTTGCTTGTTGATTAATTTTTGCCATGAGAAAATGGAATGTAGAGGACTCTAAGGAGTTGTACAATATAGAAGGATGGGGAATCAATTATTTTTCCATCAACAAAAAAGGCAATGTTACAGTTTGTCCCAATAAGGACGATGTTAAAGTTGACCTGAAAGAAGTTGTTGATGAATTACAGCTTCGTGATGTGACAACACCAGTCTTGTTACGTTTCCCAAATATCTTGAATGATCGAATACTGAGCATGACCAATTGCTTTGAGCAGGCTAAAAATGAATTTGATTACAAAGGGGAGAATTTTGTTGTTTATCCAATAAAAGTCAATCAAATACGGCCTGTTGTTGAGGAGATTGTTAGTCATGGTAAGAAATTTAATGTTGGACTTGAGGCGGGATCTAAGCCTGAGCTGCATGCTGTGATTGCAACAAGCGTAAATACCGATTCATTAATCATCTGTAATGGCTATAAGGATGAGGATTATGTGGAGTTGGCACTATTGGCTCAAAAGATGGGACGCAATATATTTTTGGTTGTTGAAAAGCTTAATGAGCTGCGTATCATTAATGATATTGCCAAGCGCCTCAAGATAAAACCCAATATTGGCATTAGAATTAAGCTCGCCAGCTCTGGTGCTGGCAAATGGATTAGCTCGGGTGGCGATGCCAGTAAATTTGGATTAAATGCCAGTGAGTTGCTTGAGGCCTTAGATTTCATGGAAGCTCATCAATTAAAAGATTGTCTTCGTCTAGTGCATTTTCATATTGGTAGTCAGGTAACTAAAATCAGAAGAATAAAACTAGCGCTGCGCGAAGCGGCTCAGTTTTATGTGCAAATGCATAATCTTGGGTTTGGCGTTGATTTTGTGGATATAGGTGGTGGCTTAGGTGTTGATTATGATGGAACCAAATCGGCCAACAGCGAAAGTAGTGTCAATTATTCGATACAAGAATATGTGAACGATGCCATTTGGTGCATGGTGGATGCAAGCAATAAAAATAATATACCGCACCCAAATATTATAACTGAATCAGGTCGTTCGCTAACGGCACACCATTCGGTACTCGTTTTTGAAGTGTTGGAATCAACATCTGTTCCAAAATGGCCCGGAGAAGATGAGCTCAGTGAAGAAGATCATGAATTGGTAAAAGAACTTCATGCTTGTTGGGAGGTGCTCAACCAGAGTAAGATGATGGAAGTATGGCACGATGCTCAATCGGTGCGTGAGGAAGCATTAGATCGCTTCAGCCTTGGTTTGCTCGACCTGAAAACGCGCGCTCAGATTGAACGTTTGTTTTGGTCCATTGCAAGCGATATCTACAAGATGACTCAAGGCTTAAAGCATGTGCCTGATGAGTTTAATAATTTATCCAAGCTGTTGTCCGACAAGTATTTTTGTAATTTCTCCTTATTTCAGTCTTTGCCCGATTCGTGGGCCATTGATCAGATATTTCCGATAATACCAATTCACCGTCATGCAGAGCAACCGGTTAATAATGCTACTCTGCAAGATATTACATGCGATAGTGATGGTAAGATTGATAGTTTTATATCCACGCGTAATTTTTCTCACCATCTACCCGTGCATCCCTTAAAAAAAGGTGAATCGTACTATGTTGGTGTTTTTCTGGTTGGGGCTTACCAGGAGATATTGGGAGATTTGCATAATCTGTTTGGCGATACCAATGCAGTACATATCTCAGTTGATGATAAAGGTTACCATATTGATCAGGTGATAGATGGTGAAACGGTGGCCGAAGTATTAGAGTATGTTCAATACAGCCCTAAAAAGATGGTGAGAGCAGTTGAAACATGGGTAACATCATCGGTGAAAAAAGGAAAAATATCCTTATCAGAAGGCAAAGAGTTTCTTTCTAATTATCGATCTGGCCTATATGGTTATACGTATTTGGAATAAGGGGTTTAATCAATATAATAGGTTTAACCCGGGTTATGCAGTAGGAGTCATGAAATGACGAACTATCTGCATTTAGCAAGGGCTAACCCCGTCACGATAATTATCGTGATAGAAAATCACCATTTTGGTTTTTCTCCAAAATGGATGAGATACTATATCGCTATGCATTTGGGCTTAATTTTTATTTCAAATGCATAGATTGGG
>NZ_JBNGOY010000077.1:0-15455 GCF_050589805.1 Carboxylicivirga fragile
CTAAATCCCCTGAAGGGGACTTAAGCCTCCACTTTAGGGGAGGTTTGGAGGGGTAAAACGAAAGTAAAATAACAAACTGTAAGTTTGCTTGTTCACAAAAATACCTTTTGGACACCCTCTTAAATATTGAAATAAAATACTGTTATATCAAATCGATGCTTCGCTTAACAAATTTAGTTAGTGCCTCACCTTTCAACATGTTGTTGGATAACAAGGCCAAATCGATCAATTGAGAAACCATCTTGTTTGAAGAAGCAAAAGTAGACAGTTCATTGTCTTTCTTGCTGTTTAACTCAGTTAATTTCTTGTTTAAATCTTCTAACTCATCTTTGTCGGCTTGAGCAATTTCTTCTTCTTTCTTACCTTCTTTTGCTTTTTCAAGCTCTGCACGTTTATTGTCAAGGCTCTCAATCTTCCCTCGAACCGAAGCAACCTTCTCACCTACTTCTTTTTCTTCATCTTCCAATACACGCTTTACCAAAGGGTGATTTCCATTCACTACCAAATTATAGCTATCCGGCATTTCTCCATAGAAATTCATTCCTCCGCCACCCATGGCACTCATTTCTTTCATACGACGCATGAACTCTTGCTGCGTAATCATTACTGGCACATCGGTTTCGCTTAATGCTTCGAAAGTAACAATGAAGTTGATCTTATCAATATTTGGTATCTGAGAACTAAAGATGGTTGTTAAATCTTGTTTTTGAGGCTCAGTCAGATTAAGCTGCATAGCATCCTCTTTCTGAATAAGTTTATCAACCACATCACCATCAACACGAACAAATTTCGAGTTTTCCAACTTACTTTCTAATGTATTAATGAAGTGGCTGTCAAGCTGACCGTCCATTACAAGCACATCATAACCTTTAGCTTTAGCCGCTTCGATAAAGCTATGCTGACCCAGAACATCAGTTGTATATAAATGGATTAATTGCTTATCCTTATCAGTCTGGTTACCTTTGATAATATCAGCATACTCGTCGAAAGTAAAGAATTTACCATCCGTATTTTTAAGTAGAGAAAATTTCTTTGCACGATCATAAAACTTCTCGTCGGTTAACATACCATACTCAACAAATACTTTCAAATCGTCCCATTTTGCTTCTAAACTAGGTCGGTCTTTTTTGAAAATATCTTCAAGTCGATCGGCAACTTTCTTAGTTATATGACTCGAAATTTTCTTTACATTACCATCACTCTGTAAATATGAACGAGATACGTTTAACGGAATATCTGGCGAATCAAGAACTCCATGTAATAATGTTAAAAATTCAGGTACAATTCCTTCTACAGAATCGGTTACATATACTTGGTTACAGTATAATTGAATTTTATTCTTCTGAACTTCAACGTTATTCTTTAATTTAGGAAAATATAGAACACCGGTTAGATTGAATGGGTAATCTACATTTAAGTGGATGTTGAACAATGGATCTTCCGACATTGGATATAGATCGCGATAGAAAGCGTTATAATCCTCATCTTTTAATTCAGAAGGTGTGCGAGTCCAAAGTGGTTTTGTCTCATTTACCACGTTGTCATCTTCCAGCTCTACATCCTTACCATCTTTCCATTCTGTTTTTTTACCAAAAACAACTTCAACAGGTAGGTAACGACAATATTTCTTTAATAATTTATCAACCTCCGCTTTTGTTGCATACTGCTTGTTTTCATCGTCGATGTATAAAACAATATCAGTACCTCTCTCTTCTTTTTCAACTTCTTCAAGCGTATACTCAGGGCTACCATCGCAACTCCACTTTACAGCTTGAGCACCATCTTTGAATGATTTTGTAACAATTTCAACTTTCTCAGAAACCATGAAAGAAGAATAAAAACCTAATCCAAAATGACCAATTATTGCATTGGCATCTTTCTTGTATTTTTCAAGAAATTCGTTGGCACCAGAAAAAGCAACCTGATTAATATATTTGTCAATTTCTTCAGATGTCATACCAACACCCTTATCAGAAATGGTTATTGTCTTCTTCTCTTCATCTAAGATAATTTGAACAGCAGCGTTGCCTATCTCCCCCTTAAACTCACCAACCGAAGCCAATGTTTTAAGCTTTTGAGTAGCATCAACTGCATTTGATACTAATTCTCTTAAAAAGATTTCATGATCGGAATAAAGATATTTCTTTATTATCGGAAAGATGTTCTCGGTAGTAACACCAATATTACCTTTTTGCATTTTTATAATGTTTTAAATTTTCAAAATCAAATTAACACAGCTTGCCAATCAAAGTATGTGCCATTTCATTTTTTATGACAATGCGACAGTAATAAATTATTGAAGGTGCACGAATGACAGGTAAAGTGTCAATAATTCATTAAGACGAGGTCAGAAAGTACAACTAGTAAAGTTAATTTATCTTTGGATTTCTCAGATCAATATCTTCTTCCAGTATCCAATAGCCTTTTTGAAACTTAAAGCCATTATAAGTAAAATCTGGCCCATAATAACGATATACCCCTTTGTAGAAAGGTTGAGCGGGTTCTAAATTATCAAACACTATCATTTTTGAACGTTGATCATATCGCATCATCATGGCTGCACCAGATGCATACTGATAAATAATTCGATGACGCGTAATACGATCTGTTTTAAATAGAGGCCAACCAAACCGTATTCTTCCATTCTGTATTGTCAATACATCTAATACTCGAGTCTTTAAAAATTCATCGTTGCCCTTGTAACCAATAAGCGTATAAAAATTACGGTTACGATCAGATGTTTGCACAATATCAAGGTACATGGCTCCATACCATTTCTTATTGGTTAAACTAGCTCTATCCGGTGAGCGTATTTCATCGCTAACATCGTTTAAGGGATATACCTTAAATTGATCGTCAATTTTACTGATAACAGCGCCATGAAATTCGTGCTTAAAATTATTTTTCTGAATATTATATGTACAGATTTTAATATTTCTATCATCCGAATATATGGTTTTCAAATTCTTCAACTGAGCAAAGGTTTCATCGAATCGAGCTTCATTATTCCATAACTTATATAATCTCAACGAAAGAATAGCGTTTATCGAATCTTTTTCTAAATCAGTCTCTTGTTCCTGCAATTTCTGGAAATAGCATTTTGTTAATACATCAACTACTTTTAAATATTCCTTCTTTCCATTACTTTCCGCAATATTTAAACTATAAATATCATCATCACGTTTATTAAACGAAACGTTTAACTGATTAACAGCTTGCACAAAGTGACCGTCTAATTCATCCTTAAATAGCCAATAGGCATTATTATCGCTTACCGACTCCTTTATTATCCAATTGAGCTGAAATACCCCTCCATAGGTAATTGCGCCCAACATCGCCACTTCAATGGCTTTATCGTCCGATTGAATTAAAGTAATTTTACCTGTCTTCAATATTGTTTCATCAATTGTATTCTCTGCCTTCCATTCATCCAACAGCATTTCGGCTGATTCGTCAAGAATTACCTTTCGATGATTTATATCTGTTATGGAATCTAACTGAGTAACTTTATCAATAAATGAAGACTGCTGAGCTAGAACGTTCAAGCTAAATAGAAAGGTAAGTAAAATCAAAAAACATCGATACATATCTATATTTCTAAATATTTAAATATATTTGTAAATCTAAATCGAAAGTAATGAACATTTGGGATAAAATAAAAAGGAATTTAAAAGTTAGAAACTTTATAGGGGTAGCAATAGGTGCTGCAGGAGGATATGCCTACTATTATTTTATTGGCTGTAACTCGGGCACATGCCCAATAACGTCGAATCCTACAAGTAGTATTCTGTATGGAAGTTTAATTGGTATCGTACTGACTATAAAATAAAAGAGAGGCAATTACCTCTCTTTTAGAATTTATTTTTCGAGTTATCTTTTATTCCCAACTCAATAGTACCTTACCACAGTTTCCTTCTTCCATCACATCAAAACCTTTCTGGAAGTCGTCAATACCAAATTGATGTGTTATAATTGGGCTTAGGTCTAAACCAGACATGAGCATTTGCTCCATATGGTACCATGTTTCATACATTTCACGGCCATAAATTCCTTTTAAGGTTAAACCTTTAAATATAATATTATTCCAATCTACCTGAGTAGTAGAAGGTAATATTCCCAGTAAAGATATCTTACCAGAATTATACATGTGCGCTACCAATTGGTTAAAAGCAACCGGCGAACCCGAACATTCTAAACCAATATCAAAACCAATCATCCCGATATTTTTCATTACATCAGTAAGATTCTCTTTAACTGGATTAACCACTTTTGTTGCACCCATTTTGCGAGCTAACTCAGCTCTATATTCATTCATTTCGGTAGCAACAACATAACGTGCACCTGCGAACTTGGCAACAGCTACTGCCATACTTCCAATCAAACCAGATCCAGTAATTAATACATCTTCACCAATTAGCGGAAAAGATAAAGCTGTATGTGTAGCATTCCCGAATGGATCCATAATGGCTAAAATATCATCCGGAATCTGCTTGTTAATCTTCATAACATTATCAGCAGGCACTTTTACATATTCAGCAAAAGAACCATCTATGTTAACACCAATACCTACTGTATTTTCACAAATATGCTGACGACCGCGACGACAATTACGACAATGTCCACATGCAATATGACCTTCACCAGTAACTCGATCACCTTCTTTAAAAGCCTTTACTTCACTACCTAGTTTAGCAATATGACCTACATATTCATGACCTATAGTCATGCCAACAGGTATTGTCTTCTGTGCCCATTCATCCCATTTATATATGTGTAGATCAGTTCCACATATAGCCGACTTCTTAACCTTAATAAGAACATCATTAGGACCAATTTCAGGAATCGCAATCTCTTCTAACCAAATACCTTTTTCGGCCTTTGATTTAACCAGCGCTCTCATTGTTGCCATTTTCTTATATTTAAGTGTGTTATATCAAACATTTATTAGATAACAAAGTTGCAAAACCAAAGCGAATAATTCATATGACAATTATCATCCCTTAGAATTAAAACGGAGGCTACTCAAAATGAATAGCCTCCTATAAAAATATAAGATTAATTTACACCTTATTACTTTGCCCACCATAGTTTGGTATCCTGTTGGTCTGGACCTTGAATTCCAACAGCCGCATCCGTATTATCTCCGTTTTTATTATATGTATCACTACCATAACGCAAACGTTGCGGGTACTTACCATTTATATCACCCAATCCATAGATATCAACATCTGATACACCATCCGCCAATTCTGTAGGATGTCCAAAATCTCTAACCACAGACCAAGCTTCAAATCCATCGGTATAAGCCGCAATCCATCTTTGAGTTGCAATTTTCTCCAAATCTTCATCAACATTACCACTTAAGGAACCTAATGATGAACTTGATAAGTAATTGTCTGCCTCAGCTGAAGAAACCTCCCAAACAGCCATTGCCTGACGAATACCTTCCTGATACATTTCATTAGCTATATCGTCACCCATACCCCGAACAGATGCCTCAGCTCTTAAAAAATAGGCTTCAGCTGTTAACATAACAATTTCCGGAGCAATTGGCTTACCTTCATTTTTTTTCTGAATAATATAGTCGGCCGGTGTTGAATATAAATCATACCCCACAAATGGTTTAATCTTGCCATTTAATCGAGTCGGTTGCCCAATATAATAAGTAGATGCTGCCAATTCAATAATAACATTTCCTTCAATATCTGCCCTATTATATTCAGCTCCAGCATCATCAAGTGTAGCTAATATAAAATCAACACGTTTTTCAAATAAATCAGCTTCTTCACCTTCCGGTTTCTCCATTGTAACAGTTCCGCCTTTTGCTGGTTTAGCATATTTAGACAAGCGTGGATCATTTTCGTCTCTTAATAAATCCATTAAAGTTTTACCTATCGTCCAATCAGAACCGGCTCCAAAATTATGCCATACATCGCCATAAGAAGCACTACCCCACTGACTAATTTCAGCATCTTTCTCCATCAAACAGTTATCACCATCATCGGTTAACAAAGGATTGCCTATTGCTTCAGTTATAGCGTTTGTTGAGAAACTATTTCCATCAGCACCATAAGCTCTTAAGGCTATTCTTAATTTAAGCGTATTCGCCAATCTCTTCCACTTCTGTAAGTCACCACCATAGTAAATATCATTATCTCCTGCATCATTTACTCCAACTCCTGTTCGCTCTTCATCACCAATAATTTGCATGGCGCGATCAAGATCTTCAATGATACCAGCATAAATAGTAGCTTGAGTATCAAACTTTGGGGTTACGATATTCGGATCTGCAGCTTCGCTATAAGGAACCATTCCAAAAACATCAGTATATGTCTGATAATATAGACCTTTTATAATAAGCCCCATGGCAAACATGTATTCATTTTCAAACTCTCCTCCTTCGTCCACTAGTTTCATAAAATTATCTAGATTACCTAAATAACCAGCTAACCAGTCCCAAGCGGCATCAGTGTAACCACCGCTATAGCTATAGCCCAACTCATCACTCCACCATGAACTTGAGTGCCCAAATGTAAAGTGTCCGGCATAACGATCAGCATGAATCAACTGCGCTCTCCAATATGGATAACGATCCGGACCAAACAGTCTAAATTGTGGATCTGTCAAGAAAAATTTCCCACTTACCTCATCCGAATAGAATACATCTGGACGTGTATTAATTTCCTCAAAGGTATCAGTACAAGCCCCTATGCTAACAAATAACAAAAGGATTGATATTATTTTATATAATTTCATAACATTCAAGATTAAAAGTTTACATTTAAATTAAAACCTAAACTGCGAGTGGTAGGTAGATTATACCATAAAACACCCTGAGAGAAGTTACTTGTCGAGAAGCTTGATTCAGGATCGAAATTGTCCATCTTTTTATAAATAAAGAACAAGTTCCTTCCGATAAGGCTTAAGGAAGCACCTTTAACAAAACCATCTCCTAATATACTCTTTGGCATACGATAAGTTAAACTAAGTTCGCGAAGTCGTACATTAGTTGCATCAAATACGTATTCAGAAACAATACCGCTAAGAGCGCCATAATAATCTTGCGCGCTTATATTAGTTGTATTCTGTGTAAATGTACCATCACCATTATCGATTACGCCGTCAACTGTAATTCCCCCTTCTCTGAAAGGTAAAGTACGATCAGAAACACCAGATCCATCTAAGGCTGCATCTGTACCTGAATACAATTCACCACCAAAACGACCATCAATTAAGAATCGAAGAGAAAAATCAGAATACGTAATTGTATTAGTTAAACCTCCGGTCCAATCAGGTTGATAATTACCCAAATGAACATTTTCAGTTGAAGCCTGAGGACGTCCTTGAGCATCAACAACTAGTTGACCATCATCATTACGCCTAAATGTTTTTCCATAAATATCTCCATAACCACCACCAACTGTAGCTTGAACAACAACATCACCCGAGTTTGTTGTACTAAATATAAAGACTTCGGTATCTTCAATTAAACTAACCAGTTCGTTTTTATTTTTAGCATAATTTAAAGCAATATCCCAACTAAAACGACCAGTTTTAACAGGAGTACCTCCTATCATAAATTCAATACCTGAATTCTTTAACTCTCCAACATTTTCTCTAAAAAAACTATAACCTGTAGATGCTGGTACTTCCACATCGAATATTAGATCTTCTGTTTTTATGTTATACCATGAAAAGTCACCATACAAACGATTACGTAACATACTAAACTCCAAACCTATTTCTGTAGAAGTAATTGATTCTGAGCGCAAATCCTCATTAAACCTAACCGATGGACGAGTCACAACGGTACGTCCTAAATAACCTTCTTGTGCAAGGTTATAATATTCATACAATTGATATGGATCAGTATCATTACCTACTTGCGCCCAACTCATTCTCACTTTTGCCATATCTACTATGCCATCAATACCAGGTATAACTTTATGAGCTAAAAAAGAAAAACTTACAGATGGGTAAAAATATGACCAATTATCCTTATTTAGAGTCGATGACCAATCATTTCTTGCAGTAACATCTAGATATGCTAAATCCCTAAACGATAAAGAAGCAGAACCATATAATGAATTCACTTTTTTCCTTTGCAATGGTTCATAATCAGGCGTAATTTTAACCGCATTGGCAACGGTAGCTTTAGAAGGAATCTTAAAATTTTCGCCTGCAATACCAATCATTTCATATGTTCTGTATGAATGATTACCACCTAAATTCACATTTAAACTAAAATCATCAGTTAAATCCTTATTAATCATAAAAAGGAAGTCGGCATTGGTCTCAGAGTTCTTTCTTGTAGAGAAGTTAAATCGACCTGTATTATAAAAATGATGTCCTGGCATATCCACCGTTTCAATTTTAGTTGAAACCATATCTGTTCCTACACGCACAAAGGCAGAAAGCCAATCAGTAAACTCATAATTAGCTTTAAAGAACCCTGACCATCTCTGACGCATATCTTCACGTTGATCATGATTTAGAATCCAATACGGATTACCACCGGAATTAGAGTAGGTCAAAACATTTAAGGACTCTTCAGGATTTTGATAAACCTTGTAGTCGTCCAATATCATATTACGTGGCATAGGGTACACATAAGCCAATAACCCTTCTGTACCTTGCACAGCTCTATTTTTCATTTCCTGATGAAAAAACGTCACTTTCGCATCTATAGATAATCTATCTGTTAAATTGGCAAAAGAACGTAAATTAAAATTGTGTCTATCCAACTGTGAATTAGGTAGAATACCTTTAGTTGCATTATTGGTATAAGAGAAACGCATATTCGCCTTCTCATTTCCACCCTCCAAGGCAATTGTATTAATAAATTGACTTCCCGTATCAAAGAAATCCTTTACGTTGTCAGCTTGAGGAGAATAAGCTTTATTTATACCAGTCCAGTATGGCTGATCAGTTCCATCAAATTTTGGCCCCCATGAACCTGATCCTTTTAATGCATCAAGATCAGATGGTACATTCCCCTGAGTTCCTTGACCATATTGATCTTGAAATTGTGGTAATAGTAGCGGATTATCAAATGTATAACTTGAACTTACCGTTACACCAAGTCCTTTTCCAGAAACTCCTTTTTTTGTTGTAATAAGAATAACACCATTACCTGCTCGTGAGCCGTAAAGTGCTGCAGCATTAGGGCCTTTTAAAACAGTCATTGACTCAATATCATCTGGATTAATATCTGAAATACCAGTTCCATAATCGGCACGTGCATATTCTCCTGTTCCACTACCAGAAGCAGAACCTGCTCCAGAGTTATCAATAGGTACACCATCAACTACATATAATGGTTGATTATTCCCTGACAAAGAATTATTACCTCTAATCAAAACCCTTGATCCACCACCAGGACCAGAAGTTGATTGAGTAATAACAACCCCGGCAACTTTACCAGAAAGTGAATTAATAACATTTGGATCCTTAACAGTGGTTAACTCTTCACCACCCAATTCACTAACTGCATATCCTAAAGCTTTTTTCTCACGAGAAATACCAAGTGCTGTAACAACCACTTCGTCCATTCCAATAACATCGGGAACCATCACCACATCATAAGTGGTAGCAGAAGTAACGCTTACCTCTTGAGTATCCATTCCCACAAAAGAGAATACAAGAATCGCTCCTTGAGGAACGTTTAAATTGTATACACCATCAATGTCAGTTATTGTACCATTAGTTGTTCCCTTTTGAACCACGGAAACACCAGGAATGGCAGATCCATCATCAGAACTTGTAACAGTTCCCTGAATACTTAGATCTTGGGCAAAAGAAAGACTTGCCCCAAAAATGAGAGCTGCAGTAAACAGCAAACATCTTTTAAACCAATTTTCATTTCGTTTCATAAAACAGAAGTTTAAATTAATTTCGGTATTATTTATTTAAATAATTTGAATACACCGATTATATATGTGAAGTATTATATAGGCCTTACAAAAATGAAGGGATGTGATAGAGCAATCAGGAAATACAAAACACAGTTGTTAAATTTCAGCTTAGCAACTGTGCATACCCGATTAGTTTCCAGCCAATAAGATTATCTCTCTAGTGATATTTTCAAGATATAAACATTTTTTTTAAAAAACAAACATTAATTAACAACATGTGTTATAAACGCAAAAAGGGCTACCCCCCGGTAGCCCTTAGCACACACTCTATCCTCAATGTTAGACCCATTAGCCTTTATGAGAATCAAGAACAAAAAAACAATACTTTATAAAACTCTCTCAGTAAATGCTTTTAAGATTGAAAAGGTGAGTGATACATTTATCACTCATCCTTTTCTGACTTGAATAAATAGTTAGATTTTCGATTAGGTTAGAAATGGACTATTACTTTGCCCACCAATGCTTTGTACCTTCATGATCTTTATCTCTTACCTTCTCATAATTTTCTGAGTTAATTTGAGCTTGAACAGATGGGTATTTTACACGTTGAATAATCTTTCCTGCGGGAACATTTGAATTGAATTGAAGCCCAAAATTCATTTTAGGTAATTCTAATCTTCGTAAATCAGCCCATGCTTCCCATGAATTATCAGGATAACCTCCAATATATTTCTGTGTAATAATCTTTTCTAAAGAGCTACCATTTGCATCACTCCAGTTCGCAGATGTACCATGTGTATTAACCGCAGAACTTGTCAAATATGCATCTGCACCATCTAATTTCCAATACTCAAACGATGCTCTAACACCATTTTCATATGCATCTTTCGTATCTACACCCATATTCCAGCCATTCAAAGCACCTTCAGCACGGAGAAACCACACTTCAGCAATTGGCATAATAGTACGATATCTTCCATTGTCTCCACCATTCTTACCTCTTAAAGTAACATTAATACGAGCGTTATTTGCTACCTTATATTCAGATTCTTGTCTCTCATCAGATGATAATCCCAAAGGAATACCAGTCCAACGCCCTGAATATCCAGCTTCCACTTCACCATTAGATGATGAAGAACCAAAGCAAAGTGTTAAACGAGGGTCAACAAACTCCGGAAACTCAACCAAATCATCAGGATTTTCCATATGATCTTTCAGAAATTCCATTCCGCCAATACCCGTTCCAAGATTATACAATGTTTCGGTTAAACCAACACCGTTACCAGCTCCCCACCAGAAATAATAAGTCATACTATAACCTTCACCCCAAGTTGATTGGTTAGCTGGCATTGTTGGCATATCTGAAAAATCTTCTAAAACACCGCTAGCGACAGCTTCTTGAGCATGCATCTTAGCAGTAGTTGCATCTACTCCCGATACCCGCATTGCTAGTCGAAGACGTAATGAATTACCAAACTTTTTCCATTTTACCACATCTCCTTGATAAATAATATCGTTGAACATCGACTTTTCTTCATCCATATTTTCAACAGCCTCTTTAAGACTTGCTAACATGTCAAGATAAATCTCCTCTTCTGAATCATATTCGCCACTTAATACATCAAAATAAGGTAAATCACCAAACAAATCCACTGCTCGATGCATAATAAATGCACGCCATATTTTAATCAACCCAACGTCGTTTACAAACTTGTCATTGTCTTGATATTCTAACATTAATGATGTTAAGTTACCAAACCATCTATAATGATCATTCCAAAAGTCTTGAGACCATCCATCTACAGATTGATATTCATAGGTACCAAATCCAGTACCTGTATAATACTGTGAAAACATATCAACATACAAATTATGAACACGTTGATGTAAATGGGCATGTAACGTTGCCTCTTGCAGAATTGCTCCCACCTTTAAACCAGGTGGAACCATGTTTGCGGGAGGATTATTAGGATCCTTATTTATATCCTCAAAATCATCGCACGATACAATCGACAGTATTGATAATGCGAGTAAAATATATTTCATTGATTTCATATACAATCTGTATTAAAAGTTAATTGATAAATTAAACCCCATCGTTCTAACACGGCTTGCTGGATACATCTCAACACCCTGTGAGTTAGATGTTGTATAAGAAGCTGCTGGAAGGCCATTTAAGTCACTTCCAAAAGTTGCTAGATTACGGGCTACAAAACTTAAACGAATTTGATCTGCACTAATCTTTTGTGCAAATGTTCTTGGCACTGAATAACCAATAGTCAATTCTCTGAAGTTGATTTCAGAGGCATCATAAATCCATTCTGAATCAATTCCTGCCTTATCTTGCCAATAAGTTTGAGCTGAGACCGTTGAAACTACAGGATTATTATCAGATGTTACGCCTTCAATTGTATAATCAGCACGTCCATTTTCAACAGACATTTTAGATGTACCATAACGAGCACCTTGTGCCTGTGTATAAGAATAAATATCTCCTCCTTTTTGCATATCAAATAAGAAACCTAAACTAAATTGGCCTATTTGACTATCTCCATATGTAAAACTATTGGATAAACCTGCTGTCCAATCAGGGTTGAAATTACCTAATTTTACCCTCTCATCACTTCTTTGATAGCGTCCTTCACCATTCATTATTCTTTGACCTTTATCATTCGTCATATACGTATATCCATACAAGTCACCAAAACTACCACCTTCTACCGCTATAACCTGCATCAATGAACTTGGATCTGATAATACATATGTTTTAGATTCTGGATGAAGTGAAATAATCTTATTTTTATTCTTCGACCAATTTAAACTCAAATCCCATTTGAACTTAGAAGTTTGAAGTGGTGTTGCATAAAAAATAACCTCATGTCCTTTATTCTGAATCTCCCCCGCATTTATCCATTTATGACTAAATTGTAAGGTTTGGAATGGTATACGAATAATTTGATCTTCTGTGTTATTCTCGTAATACGTATAGTCTAAACCTACACGATTATTCACAAATTTCAATTCAAAACCAAATTCTGTTGACTTCAAGCGTTCCGATTTCAAATTAGGATTAGGTTCTGTATTAGGAGCATTAGCATTTCCTGTATCACTAATGGTATTAGTTAGCTCAAGCTGATATGGATCGGTATCGTTACCCACTTCAGCATATGAAGCTCGTATCTTTCCAAAAGTAAACCAAGATGGCATATCAAGAAGTTGACTAAATATTATACTTGTACCAATAGAAGGGTATGAATATGGATTATTATCCATATTTATTGTAGATGACCAATCCGAACGATATGTCAAATCTATGTAGAAAAAATTGTCATATGAAACCTGCGCCAAAGCAAATACAGAGTTGATCTTTTTCCTATAGATATATTCACTACCTGTTCTATTTCCTGAATTATTAATTGAATAGAAATCAGGTACAGTTAGCCCTCTTGACTGAGCAGTTGTTGAATAGGAATTAGCACTCATTAAATTCGTACCTACACTAATTTGACCAGAAAACTTTGACCCGTTGATTTGATCTTTTTTATACTGAGCCAATGCCTCGAAATTTGACTCACTAGCCTGTGTTTGCGTCTGACGTACATCTCCTGTTTGGAACCAATAAGGAACACCTGTTCCAAGTTGGTCGCGATTACGAAACGAATAAAAATCTAAACCGTATTTTGCATAGATTGAGAAGTCTTTTGTCAATTGAAAATTCAACTTGGCGTATCCAGAAATCCGATGACGTTCATCTTCGTTTGTGTTGTATAAAGTACTGTAGTATGGATTTAAGATAACACCGTTATTCTGATGCCATCGCATAGGTGCAAGCGTATTTTCGTCACGCACATTATTTTTTAAATCGGTATAACTAACACTCCTTGGCATGATAATATAACTATAGAATGGATTATCAGGATCACGAGTAATTTTAGGTCTATTTTCTCCATTTGTTTTAGTATAGCGCACAGAAAAATCAGAACTAATAACCTTACTATGATTAGTTAGTGATTTTAAAGAAGCAGTATACTTTTCTAACTCATGGGTTGGAACAGTACCTTTAGTTTTGTTATAAGAAACAGATGCTCTAAATGAGTTTTTATCAGTATGCGATGTAAAATCCAATGTGCTGGTTGTACTAAGTCCATTCTGTAAAAAATCATTAATATCATTATCACGAGCTGAATAACTATTTGCTTTACCAGTCCAATCAACATAGCTTTGACCTGTCATCTTTTCTCCCCAACTCAAATCAGAAGCTGCATCAAAGCTACCAAGTACACCTTGACCGTATTCATTCTGCATTTCAAGGTAAGGACGAGGTGTACTAAAGGTCGTATTATTATTAAAAGCAATACCTAATTTTTTACCTTTTACAGCTCCTTTAGTAGTTATCAAAATCACCCCGTTACCTGCTCTTGAACCATATAATGCAGATGCAGCTGGTCCTTTTAGAACAGACATTGTTTCAATATCATCAGGGTTGATTTCTGACATGCCATTTCCATAGTCAATTGAACGATTACCCCAAGTATCATCCGTATTAGTACCTAAATTATCCATAGGAACTCCATCTACTACTATTAATGGCTGATTATTTCCACTAATAAAGCTATTACCTCGAATTGTAACACGAGTTGATCCTCCTTCACCAGTTGCTGAAGGACTAACATTAACACCTGCAACTCTACCTGATAAACTATTCATAGGATTACTCTCACGAGCTTCAGCTAATGCCTCATTTCCTATTTCAGCAGCGCTGTACGCAAGCGATTTTTTCTCTCGCTTAATCCCAAGCGCTGTAACCACAACTTCGTCCACATCAATGGCATCAGAATCCAAAGCTACATTAATTACTGTTTGATCACCAACAGTAACTTCTTGGCTTGTCATTCCTACAAATGAAAATGCAACAATAACACCTTTGTTTACAGTTAAGGAATAATTTCCGTCAATGTCGGTAATCGTTCCATTTGTTGTTCCTTTTTCTACAACAGATACACCCGGTATTGGTAATCCGTCACTAGCTCCGGTAACTACACCGGTGAGCGTTTGCTCTTGAGCAAATGTTACACCTAAAGATAGGATAAGCATAACAGCACCCATTAGTCCTCTTTGAAACCAGTTAGTTCTTTTTTCCATAAAGAGTTTAAATTTTGGAATTAGTTAAATTAAATAAATGTGAGTAGCAGTAATAGAACAAGAAGTAGTATTAAAAGAATAACCAACACCGTACGTATAATAACGTACTTTGAAGCTTCTTCTTCAATCTTACTTTGCTTTTCCTTATTACCAAAAATCAATTTCATGGAAGCAAATCTACACTCAGCCACAAAACTTGCATTGCACTGATGTTGATTTGAATAGAACTTTTAACACATCAATAGCACTATCGTTGCAGAACTGTACTAATGGTGCATTTAACACTTAAAAAGCATTAATTAATTGTTAAAAAGTGCATTAAAAACGGCAGTAAAAGACTTATTCAGCAAAACCAAACCACAAAAAAAGAGGCTGTCTCAAAAGTCAAAAAAGAATCTTTGAAACTTATAATTTGTAACTAACTTCAATATTTGTTACCCCTAAATCCCCTGAAGGGGA
>NZ_JBNGOY010000078.1:0-14480 GCF_050589805.1 Carboxylicivirga fragile
ATTCTATTTTGTTTTAGTTCTTCAATTTTAAGAAGTAAATTCTCTTTCTTCTCTTGTGCAATATCCAGACTGTTGATGAAGTCGGCATACAAAGTATCCAAAGTATTTGGCAATGTTTGATGGTCGCCATTTGTATGATCAGCTTTCGTATGGCCTTGATTGATAAACTCCTCTTTATCAAATTTAAATATCTCAGCCGCTATGATATCTTCCAAGAGAATTGCGAAATCGCTGGCACTATTGGATTTAGCATTAATAGGATAATCCTTTTTAACTTCCTTATTCTCATTCTCGTCAGTATTGACATTGTTTTTAAAAAAAGGATTGATTAGCTGTGGGATACTGAGTGCTTTTTTAATTTTGATAGGCTTGGCATTATTAATCATATCTAGATAATTGTTATTTAAATCGTTAATCGTTTGTCGATGATCAGTGATGATTACACTCTCCGAATTATTTTTCCGCGCATTTAATGTCCAATTATAAGAGCCGTGGATTGCTACCCTATCATCAATAAGACAGAATTTCTGATGCATCATGCCCGTGCCATCTTTTTTCAATACGTTAACTTTAGCACCCAGATTAGATAAGGCTTTAAAATCAAGTCTTTCATTATCCTTGTTTTGAGCAATTAGTACATTTAAAGTTACTCCTGAACCTGCCTTTTCGAGTAAGATATTGAATAGTTCATGATCGGTAAACCATGCCGTAACAACAGTAATGCTGCTGTTGCTTCTTAATAATTCTTCCCTAATTATTGGGAAGATATTCGGATTGTTTACTACTTCTTGCTTCATATTATATCTTGCTTTATTCTGATAATTATATTTTGGGCTTTATGTTCATATACCTGCCTATTGGCTTGGAAAATCACTTAAATTCATCCCCGATAGTCATGAAGGCTCATGTTAGAAGTATTTCTCATGATTCGTTTCAAATAATGCTTTTTCACTTAACTCCTTGTTCTCTGTCTCCCTAATGAAAGTTAGTTTGTCAGCTGAATAATCATATGTATTATTCAGGAGTATAATCCTTTTAATAAGGAGGATAGAAAGCGTTATGAATAAAATAACAAGTATGACGATCATAATTTCAGTAGAATACTTCTTCATTGCTATTGTGCTATTTTTATTATTTACAGTTGCAAGTATAAATAGCACGTGTGCGATCATTCTGCACATGTCATAAATAACATTCTCCCATTTGAGCTATTCGCTCCTGAATTTTATTCCTTAAGTCAATAGGTTCAATAACTTCAATCTGCTCTCCTCTTGATAAAATGAGGGCCTCTAATTCATAATTTAGGTAAAGATCAAGCTCAATGATTGTGAACTTTTCCGTTTGCGTTTTTATCTTTTGTGAACCATGTATAGGTTTTGTTTTAACGTAGGGCCACAATTGATTGCTTAGCTTAAGCACGACTTTTTGAGTCTTTTCACCAGATGGAATAGACACACCAATTACATCTTCAAAATAATCCTCAAAATTTATAATCGAATTTGGTTGATAGTGTCTTGTTGATTCCTCTATTGAACAGATCCGATCCAAAGGAATATTGGTTATCTCATTTCGATTGTCATTCAGTCCAAACAGAAACCAACGATTATTGTATTGCTTTAAATGATATGGATGAATTGTAAAGTGAGTAGTAGTATCATGCCTGAATGATTGATATTCAATTTCAATAACAACTTTATTAATAATCGAATTATAAACACTTCCCAAGAACTCACGCCCTGTTAGAAAAGGGTTTTCCTCAAAACTGATCACTTTCTGGTCAGATCTACGATTGAAACTGTGATCCAATCGTGCCTTCATATCATCAATCCATTCAAATTGTGGTAAGCCCTGGAAGCGGGAAAGTGTCAATAATGTTTCTTTAAGTTTTTGAACTTCATCCTCAGTAATGGGTTGTTTGCTAATGCTGAAATCAGAATCAGTATATCTATAGTAGGCACGCTTACCATTCTTGAAAGTCTCTATAGGAGCATCGTAACCTTTCGAGTCTCGCATAAATTTAATATCGTCGTAGACCTGACGTCGTTTGACTCCGGTTGAAAGAGGATCGATATCCAACAAAGCTTCATTACAAGCCTCAATTAAGTCATTAATGTAATAATTACGGCCAAGGTTACTAAAACATCTATCAAGTGTTAGGTAACGTATGGTTGCATTTTTATTTGTTGGCATTATATGCGTTTAAGGTTGGTTGATAGGTTATACTTAGACCTCCTGCAAAAGTATTTCGTCCAATATTTCGTCTTTTTGATAATCAATATCCTTTGCGTAAAGTGGCGCCTCTTTGTTATGAAACACCAAACTATAATCATCTCTTTCAATGTAGCCTAAGAAGAGCCCTTGTACTTCATTGCTAAACGTTTTTTTCTTAAGATCCTTAAAGTAAAATAGTGTTTGTACTTTATTCGCTTCACCTGTATATATTCGGTAATCAAAATGTAAGAGGTTATTTATTGGTTGCTCAGTGTAGTTAATCACAGATAAACAAAGCTTATGACCTTTTGGTAATTTATTTAAATAAAAATTAATCCATTCGTTGTCTTCTTTATCGTTACCATATAAATCACCTGACATATCATCCTGACTCAGTCGCCCCCAATCATTCGTCTTGTTTTCAAAGCTTAAAATCTGAACATATTTGCCATTCTTATCCAGCTCAAAACACCATAGGTCTAAATCAACCGGACTATAATCAACAGCAGCAAACCATCCTTTTTCGGCCACAGCACCCCAGTTGATGCCTGCAATTAATCTTTCATTATTAATGATTACACTCATACTATGCTAATAAGTTGTTTAGATGACTAAATACCCCATTTTCTTGCATCATCATTTTACGAATGGCAAGTATCTCATTTCCTAACAAGACCTTACTGTGTGTCGCATCATTTCTTTCTTTTCGAAAATTAACCAAGTCAAGCATCATTGTTATATCACTAAGTTTATCCTTACGTTTCTTCAGTTCTCTCATTTTTTCATGCAAACTGAGTGTTGAAGGGTTTCCATTTCTATCCTTTCTGAATGGACTAAACAAGCTCATCCCATACTTCTCGAAGAGTTTATCAAACTCCAACTCAAGCGCCTTTGAATATGATGTTAGAAATGGGCCCCAATCAGACTGATCGTCCTGCTCCAAAGATTCTTTTCTTTGAATGTGGAACTCTACTGTTGCAATAGTATTTATGGACTCTGAATTAAAATATTTGAATTGATTATTAATCTCATTAAGAATCTCATCAAACTTAACCGGAGACTGTATGAAGTTAATAAATTCATGATGTGCCAACTCCATTTTGTTTTCACATGTCTTGTGAAAACTATTAAATAAATCGTGTAATGAACTATTGGCAGGTATTTCATCTTCCAATAGATGTAATTCTACATGGATTTGCTCCATTTTATGCTGCTCCTGCATCATCTGCTTTGATTGACTTATAAATGAAGGAAGCTCTTTTGCTTTTTGCCCAATGGAAATAAATTTATGGATTGAATCTTCAAGTCTGATGATTAAATCTTGTATTCGCCTTTTTAACTGAGGGTCTTCAAGCTCTTCGAACCATTTAAAATGATTGAAATCAACTTTTTGAACGGTATTCGCAGAAATGCTACGGATGAAACTGGATGGTTGACCATAAGATGTAAGGTACAGAAATTGAGATGCTCTTGTCATGCCAACGTACAATAACTTTAATTCCTGTGCCAGTTTTAAATCGTTATCACAATTAATAGGTATGGATCCCTGATTTAAGTTCGCCAATATTACCATTTTACTCTCCAGTCCTTTAGAACTATTAAGAGTCATGATTCGCACCTGATTATGAGCAAATGAATTATTATTGGCTTTTACCAAGCAGCTATCTATTTCATTGTTATTTAAATCATTATGAATCATTTCCGCCTCTCTATTGGTCCTGGCGGCAACAATGATATCATTCAGGTTAAGATTCTTAGTGTGTGTTTTAATGACATCAACGATGTATTTTAACTGATGCTCGTAATCATTACATAATGCCCAAAATGGTTTTATCCCTGACTTATTAATCAAAATTGGCACAACTTCTTGCTTAACCAACTGATGATTATTTAATAAGGATTGGGCTGCTTCCTGTATCTCATAAGTGGTTCTAAAATTCTTTTTCAGTATTTTACTCTTTCCTTTAATATCAATTCCTAAAGTATTAAATCCATGACCACTGCCCAACCAGGATTCACTATATATGCTTTGTGTATTATCATATAAAAATGTTGCTGAAGAAGATTTCTCATCGGTTAAAAAATGCTTAAGAAAATCCATTCGCGCTTTATCCATATCCTGACATTCGTCGATTATAATATGGGTGTATTGCTTTGGTGGGTTATTGATTACTTCTCTTAATGCTAATAATCGCATTACAGGGAAGTCCATATTTCCGCTTATTATTAGCTCATTGTTATACTGTTTCCTTAATTGAAAAATAGCTTCTCTAACCCGTGATTTTTTTGCTAGGTTTCTTCTATTATCTTCGAACCTGTTACGTCCTTTTCGAGTAAATATTTGATACTGCTTCAAAGAATCAATTCGGCAATGGTTTATGTAATCCACTTCATCTTTCAAAAAGTTAGCATGTTCTTTTTCCAATATCTCAAGATCCGGATAATTTCTCCTTATTGAATTAAGTGCTAAATAAAACACCTCCCATAGTGCCTTAGGATTGGAAGAGCTGGCAGGCATATCTTTATAAAATTTGTGCTTAGAAAAGCGCTTTCTGTAGTCTTTATATTTCTCGTAAATTAATTTGTCAACATTTACTATCTCAACATTTTCAGTCTGATTAAAGTCAAATAGGAATTGACTTCCATCACTCATCTTGCTATTAAGATGTTTGAGATAATCGGTCAATACCTTCTGATAAGTAACCACGAGGATGTTTTCATCATTAAAACATGTTTTCTTCAAATATGGTATTCGATTTAAACCCACGGTAGTCTTGCCACTTCCTGCTATTCCTTTAACCGCAAAAGCACCTGCTTGATTATGGTTTGCAGCATCTATTTGTTCTTTGGTTAAAATGATTGATTCCATATTTTGAGCCAATTAGAGTTAGCGATAATTATTGAATGAACAACTACCTTCGATTTAATACTTCTCGATATGTAATTTCCAAACTAATATTTCCCAATAATATTACTCCAATAGTGCTAATGAAAGTAACTTTAATTAGAAAGTAGTATGTTAAATATAGCAATTGAATCGATGATATTAGATATTCTGAATGGGAGCAATTAATATAATAATCAACATATATACACAACTACTTAGAACATAAATGCATAAAAGTTTAAATAGACTTGTTCTAAATTAAGCGTGAGCAATAGTAATAAATTCTGAATTTTATGATTTAGTTATAACTTACAATGATGCAAAAGCCATCACAATCAAAAAAATTTCGTAAACACAAACCTCGTAAATGTCCGCGTTGCGGATTCAAACCTATGGGGTTAATCTTATATGGTATGCCTGCTATGTCGCAAAAATTATTATTGGTGGATGTATGTTATCAGATGAAGATCAGCAATGGCAGTGCTTTCAATGCCAGCTAAAAATATATAAAACCAATTTCAGTGAGGTAGCTCAGTCTTATAGGCCTAAGGAAGTAATTAGGTTTAACGAAGAATCGACAAAGCAATTAATAGCCAAAGAATACAATCTTCCTGTGGAATGTATTTTAATCAGGTGTTAGGTGATAGGTTTTAGGTGTTGGGGTGTGAGTATGTAAAGGTGTTTTAGGAGCTGTGAAAGTGGTTGTTGTAGATTTTTGTAAAAATTCAATAGTTAGGCTGGATTCTGTTGGGGAGTAGGTTGAGTGTGAGCTTATATATATCGTTATAATCATAGTTACATTGCAGGCAATTAATTTTTTAAAACTAAAAATTACATTTATGTAACCAGAGGTAATCAAATTAAAATTCTTCAATTGAAAATATAGATAAAAAAATAATGATGTATCTTGAAGAATATATGAAAGGTGAAATGAGGGTGTAAAATAATGTTGAACTCTATATATGAGAATAAAAACAAATAATACTATTGGGATTAAACTAAATATCGATACCTCCAAATCTATTAGTAAGACACAATTTGATGAGATTCAGAAACTACTGTTTAAGTATAAAGTTGTTGTTATAAAAAAGCAACAATTAACAGATGAGGAATTGTTGCGATTTGCTCACAAATTTGGTACTGTATTTGACGCTAATAAAGCTCAGGTATTAGGTTCTAAAGATGGCAAAACATCTGAGGTCGTCGTTGTCGGAAATAATGCACCTGAATATGAAGAAGCCTTTTTAGGCCATCAAGAAGTATTACCGCATTCAGATCATCAATGGGTAGAAGAGCCGTCGAGTATTTCTATGTTATATGCTATAGATGTTTCTGAAGGTAGTGCCCCTACCAAATGGACAGATACTACAGCCGTTTATAACTCTTTGTCAGATAAATTAAAGATTGAAATATCAAACAAGCGAATTGTTACATTCAATCCATTCTACAGACCATTTGGGGAAGTTTCCGCCAAATATGTGAATAGGATTGAAGATATTCCTCCAGGTGAGCAAGTGAGTCATCCGTTAGTGAGAACACATCCATATACAAAAGAGAAGATTTTGTATATGCACCGTGCTTATGAAATGGAATTTGAAAACGAACCGTTTAAATCAGGAGTTAAATTATGGAATACATTGAACGACTGTATAGATAATTCCAAGTTTGTTTATGAGCATTATTGGGAAAAGGGAGACCTAGTAATATGGGATAATCGTGCTACACTTCACTATCGTAAGCCATTTGATTCACATATTAGAAGAGTATTAAAAAGAGTGTCAATAGCAGGAGAAAAACCGTTTTAGGTTATGACGAACATAATATTGATAGGTTGTGGTCCGCACGCTAGAAGAGTTTATTTACCAGCAATCCAACAGTCAGAAGGAGCTAAAATATCATTGGTTATTGAATTAGACCATCAGCAAGAATTGGTAACAAAAGTGCTTGAGAAGTATGCGTATTGTGAGACCTATTTTACGGAATGGTTCGAAGATAGCCTTCCCAATAAGTTGGTTGACTATTTGGAGCTTCATATTAAAAAGTACAATGTAGAGGGTGTAATCATTGCAACGGAACCGTTGATTCATAAGGCTTACGCAAAATGGGCGTTGAGTAAAGGTTTAAATATCTTATTGGATAAGCCGATTACCACTCGTAAGAATGTGGTTTCTGAAATCACTCAAGCGAAAGGAATTCTACAAGATTATAATGAATTACTGGCAGATTACACTAAACTACAAGAGCACAAGGAAACGGTGTTTATGATTAATGCACAAAGAAGGTTTCATAAAGGGTTTCAGTTTGTGAGAGAGAAAATTATTGAGGTTAAAGAACAAACGAATTGTCCAATCAATTTCATACAGGCATATCATAGTGATGGGCAGTGGCGATTTCCATCAGAAATAGTTAGTCAAGATTATCATCCATATTGTTATGGATATGGTAAGGCCTCTCATAGTGGTTACCATATATTTGATACCGCTATAGAATTTTATAAGTCTTCGGCCAACGACAATAAAATAGCTTCTAGCTTTGATGTATATAGTTCTATACTACAACCAAAAGGATTTTTTGAACAATTAGAAAGCAGTGATTATGATCGATTGTTTGTTGATCAAAAGGAGCAGCGATCAAAATGGAATACAGATGAATTTTATGAGAAATGTACTGATTTTGGAGAACTAGATTTGTCTTCAATAATAACATTGAAAAAGGGGCATGTTCCCATTGGGAATATTAATATTAATTTGATTCATAATGGTTATGCAGGGCGTACTTGGATAAATCCTGGCAGTGATTTGTATAAAGGTAATGGTCGAATCAAGCACGAAAGTTATCACATTCAACAAGGACCTTTTCAGTCGATACAGATTCACGCCTATCAAGGCTCAGATCAACATGATTTAGATAATGGAATTGAAGCCTATTTAGGAGGTAAGAACCATTTTGATGTTTATGTTTTTAGAAATCCACTTTTATCGAAAGGGAAATCACAACCTGAAGCATATAAATTGACAGATTTTTTCGAAAAACCAGAAGAGGGTAAAGAGTCAAATATAATCATGGAGCAAGTTAAGTTTAAGGTAGTAGAACAGTTTGTTGATTTTATAGGAGGAAGTTTAAGTAAACAGTCTGTTAATTCACAAATTACGGAACATAAAACAGCCGTTCAGATAATGAGCGGTTTTTACCGTTCTCATATCAATGCTATCGAGAATAAATTACCGGTAATGTCTTACGATTTAGATTAGAATTATGCTTAATGTGTATGTGGATAAAGACGTAAAGGGTGCAGAGCTGTTTATACAGGTGCTGGCATCTTCGAGATTAGAAATAAATGCATTTTCTTGTCTAACTGAAATACCCCATGATCAAGTAGATGTAGCAGTAATATGGTTAAAAGTGCCCACTTGTCTGAAAGCGTTCATAAATCTCAAACTATTATTAACGAGTGGTAGTGGGGTAGACCACCTGATTAATTCAGATTTATTACCCAAGTTAGTTCCAATAATTCGGTTAGTGGATAAAAAGCTAAGAAACAAGGTTGCTGATTATGTAATTGATGCAGTAGCTGAGTATAAGTCACTAATAAAGGAATTAAATACCGCCAATATTACAGTAGGTATGATGGGGCTAGGACTTATTGGTGAAACATCTAGTGAGAAACTAAAACAGCAAGGGTATAATGTAATTGGTTGGGCAAAGTCAGATACAAAGAAACGATCAATTTCAGATGTTTACACAGGATTAACTGGTTTGCATGAGTTTGCGAAACAAAGCCAAGTTGTAGTTTGTCAGTTACCATTGACCGAAGATACAAAGCACATTCTTAACAATAGTCTGTTTGACTCAATGCCTAATGAGGGGTATGTCATTAATGTTGGACGTGGAGGACACTTGAACGAAAATGACCTTATTGATTCGATCAATAAAGGACATTTAAAGGGTGCTTGTTTGGATGTTTTTAAAAATAAACCACACCCAGAGCTAATTGTATTGCAAAATCAAGATAGAATTAAATTAACACACCATATTGCAGGAGGTATTTTTCCAGAGGAACAAGCGAAATATGCAATTGAAGTAATCGAAAAATTCTTCACAAAAGAAGAGAATATAGAAGGAGAAGTTAATTTTAAAGAGAAGTATTAACTTATGAGTTTACCAAAAGTTATAATACATTGTCAATATGTTTATGGACTAGGCCACCTTGTTAGGGCATTGCATTTAGCAAAAGGGTTAGCTAAATATTATAACGTTTATTTTTTGAGTGGTGGAGAAGTAGTAAAGAATTTTGATGTTGATGTATCAATTCATTTTATCCAACTACCAGGTATATATAAAAAGGAGGAAAGTACTGAAATGACAAGTGTTTCGGATGAATTGTCTTTGTCGAAATGCTTTGAGTTGCGTGATCAAATGATTCGTGAAACGGTTCGAAATGTAAAGCCAGACGTTGTTATTACAGAACATTTTCCTTTTGGTTTTCTGTTTGAGAAAGAAGCAATAAAGCTGATTAATTACGCTAAGGACGCAAACTCAAATACTAAAATAGTTTGCAGTGTCCGTGATGTTATAGAAAGCACAAATGGGGGTGTTAATGATCAGAAGACGATAAGGACATTGAATGAATTATATGATTTAATACTCATTCATGGAGACCCTAAGCTCATATCTGTTGAAACCAGTTTCCCTTTAGTTAAGGAAATTATAATTAAACTAGTATACACTGGCTATGTCATTGAGCAAAGTATGCGATATAATGAAAGGAAATCAAATAATATATTGGTATCAGTTGCAGGTGGGCGCGTGGGTAATGAACTGTTGAATGCAGTAATCGAAGCATTTGAAGTGGTTAAGACGAAATCAACATATAATTTAATTGTTTTTAATGGGGCTTTTAATAAAAGTTTTGTAGCAACATCAAGAGAAAATAGGGTTAGGTATTTTGATTTTCAACGTAGGGAGTTCTTGAGACAGTTATCTCAAAGTAAAATTTCAATTTCATTGGGAGGTTATAATTCAACGATGGAATCACTTTATTTAGGTAATAAAGTGGTTATATATAATCGAGAATTTCTTGGGTCAAACGAGGAACAAAACATTAGGATTTCAACTTTCAAAAGCTTAGGACTAATTGATGTCATTAGTATAGAAGATCTTGAGGTTGAAAATTTGGCGAGAGTGTTAATGATTCAGATTAACAAAGAAGACAGAGAACGTGAAAATCATATGATTGACTTTGGAGGAGTGGAAAATACGGTTTGTCAAATTAAACAACTTGTTGATGGAGAATAATCAAAAAGGTAAGGCAATAATCCTACTTTATCATCAAGTTGGAAGAAAACCAATTAAACAAACTAATTTAGATTGCTATTGTCATCAAGATCGTTTTAAAGAGCAAATGGCTTTTTTAAATGATTCTAAATATAAGGTAATAAGTTTGGATGATCTAGTTGGTAGAATTAGTTCCTTAAAGAAGGATTTTGATGACGATTACGTGGTTTTAACCTTCGATGATGGTTGTGAGAAGTTTTCAGAAACGGTATTGCCAATTTTAAGAAAATATGATTTTCCGTCAACAATTTATCCAGTCGCGGGTTGTTTAGGTGAAGTAGCCTCGTGGTCAAAAGTTGTTAATCCAGATTTAAGTATAGTCTCTAAATTAGCATTGAAACAACTTTCGGAGCAGGGAGTAAGTATTGGTGCTCATACCATAAGTCACATTAATCTTTCAAATTGTGATATTGATAATGCTAAGGAGGAGATTTTTAATAGTAAGGTATTGTTAGAGAGCATTATAAAAAAGGATGTAACTTCTTTTTCATACCCACATGGGGGCTACAATGAAGATGTAAGATCTTTAGTCAAGTCTTTAGGTTTTTCAAATGCTGTAACGTGTAATTCAAAGTTTATAAAACCAGACAGTTATTTATTTGAGTTACCAAGAAAATACGTCACTTATTTTGACACACTTGAATCATTCAAAACTATTTTAACAGATGAGTAATTATTCATATCCATTGTTTGATAGGATTTCGATTGAATGTAATTCTTATTGCAATCGCGACTGTTCTTTTTGTACAAGAACATATGACAATAGAGAAAAGGTAAGAATGCCATTGTCTTTGATTTATAAGGTTTTAAAAGATTTGAATGAAGGAGGGTTTAAAGGTCTAATTTCTTTCCATTTTTATAATGAAATTTTCACTGACAATAGAATTTTTGAGATTTTTGAGAAATGCAAAGAGTTAGGTTTAAATAATTATTTGGTAACCAATGGTGATTTGTTAACCAAAGAAAAGGTGAAAAAGTTAAGCCGGTATAATATAAGAGAGTTTACACTATCATTGTATGATTCGAAAGATAGGGAGGACTTTGAAGAGAGAGCACAGCAATATATTGAACATTACCAATTGGATGCTTATGGTTGGGAATTAATAATACTTAATGGAGGTGAAGGATTCACAAATAGAGCTGGTTATGTTGATCATGTGGAAGAAAAGGTTAAGCTACCAGTTAAATCCTCGTGTTCAAAAATTGTTAAGAAAGTAGATGTGAGATACGATGGAGAGGTTGTAATGTGTTGCTTAGATTATTATGGTCTACATTCTATAGGAAATATTAATAATCAAAACATAATTGATATCTGGCATAGTGAAAAAAAGAGGCACCAATTAATCGATTTGGCTAAGGGAAATCGATATAAATATGAGCTGTGCTCTAGATGTTCAGATTATATGATTGATGTATAAGAGTTTTGTATTATGATGAATCAAGAAATTTTAGAAAAGATAATAGATGCCAAATTGAGTAATTACTTCACTCAATTTGAAGCTCTTTATTCAATAAAAAAAATGTTTCCTGAAGCAGTTTATTTACCACCAACCAGAGGATGGGCAGGATCTCCAGATTTTTTACTCAAATTAATTGAGTTAGTAATTACAGAATCACCAAAATATGTTTTGGAATTAGGAAGTGGTGTCTCAAGTATAATCTTAGGTCTAGCGCTTAATAGATTTACCAATGGGCAATTGGTTTCGGTTGATCATGAAGCTGATTTTGCTCAAAAAACCCGAAAGTTTATTGATGTAAATAAATTGAACGGAACAGTTGAAGTAAACCATTGCCCTCTTTGCGAATATCAGTATAATGAGTCAAGTTGGAAATGGTACGACTTGTCGAAGATTAAGCTTGAGAATAAAATTGATTTACTTGTCGTTGATGGACCTCCAAGGAAAATTCAAATGAAATCTAGGTTTCCGGCACTACCCGTTTTAAGAGAGAAATTATCTTTAGAAGCGACAATTGTATTAGATGATGCAAATCGTTTAAATGAACAACAGGTTATTAAAGACTGGGAATCTTACTTAATTGAAAATGATTTACAATTTGACTTGTTTGATTATCCGGATTATGAGAAAGGTATGGCTGTAATAAAATTGCATACGTAGATTGCACGATTTTTTTAATGCTTACAATGTTGAAAATTGGAAATATTGTGAATGCGATACTGAAATCTTAAGATGAATCGTTCATGTTTACCTCTAATATTGGGAAGTAAATTTCTAATGTAAATGAAAAACCATTTGGTTTTAGTTTTACAGTTTGTTGTAGATATTTGTGAAAATTCAATAGTTAGGCTTAATTCTGTTGGGGAGTAAGTTAGGCACGAGTTTATTCAGAATGTATTTTAATCAGGTGATTGGTAATAGGACGCAAACAAGTTTGCTTTAGGTGTTAGGTTTATTTTCGTTTGTCACATGAGTTAGCAGGAAATGTTATTACATTCATCATTTCACGAAGGCGGCTTCTTACTCTTTGCCCATAGAGTTTTTCAATATCCTTGGCATTGAGGTTGGTGGTAGCGTGGGTAATGAGTTTGTTAGAAATGAAGAGGTCGTAGCGACTGAGCACGACTTCGGCCAAGACATTACATTCGGATCCAAAGTGTTTAATGTTTGATTCTGCTCCGAGGTCGTCAAGGCAAATGGTCTTGGGTGTTTTGGATCCAGGAACAATGGTGAAGCTTCGTTTGCTATAGCGATGAACTACATCGTAGCCGTCTTTTTGAAATTCAAAACTGATGTCACGGCAGGCTTTAAGGGCAAAGCGTTGGTGTTGTTGCAAGATGGTTTGCATGAGTTTCATGAGGGCTGTTTTGCCACAGCCAACCGGGCCTATCAAGAGCATTCCCTTGCGAAGGTTGATGCTATTCTGTTTACATAGTTCTTCATCCTGGATAAAGTAGGCGAAAAGCTTCTTTATTATGGGCTTATCTTCATCGTAGAGTTTAAAATGGGGACCATAAGTGGTAATGCCTTTTCGTGTGATGAGGTCGAGTGATTTTTGGAAATCGTAGTAGATGGTGTTGTTGTGGATTTGATAATGGTTCATAGTTTAACAGTTTTTAGGCAGAAGGCAGTAGTGATGTGCAGCTTGGTTAAAATGGGTTTTAGGACTTAGGTGTTAGGCGTTTGGACGCTTCGCTTAAGGTGTTAGGTTTTGGGTGTTCGATGTAGGGATTTTCGATGTTTGGATGTGGGGTGTTGAAATATTACAAAGGTTCTTCATAGTTAACAGATGAAGGTGGTGGTGAGGTTGGATGTAGGGATGTGCTTCGACTACGCTCAGCAACCGATTGTTTATATGGACGATGTTTTTCATGGAATTGTTTTTTGTGAACTTCATTTGTGCTTCGACTCCCCTTCGGCAAGCTCAGGACATGGTGCTCAGCATCAAGACTTTTCTTCTCGAACCTTTTGATGTTGAGTATCCAGTTTCGAGCAGCGGCTTTCCAATCTTTCATTGGTGATTTGCCGCCAATGAGCCAGCCATTTGATTCATAATAGTTGAAGAAGCGTTCCGCTTCTGTTTTTGGATGGCCTTTTTCCTGGAAGTAAATTTGGATGTGTTGGAGCGGTGGCACCCTCTCAGCCGAATGGGCAGCTCCCCCAGAGGAGCATTGATTATTTTTCATATTTTCATTTTTAGAATTAGAAATTGATTTTTCATCTTCTTCTATAGTGTGTGTTGTTTGTATGTTTATAGAAGGGCTCATTTTTGATACTGAAGGTGTACAGGATATAGTATCAAATCTGTACAGGATAATGAGGCTTCCTTTGGTTTTATCGTAGGAAGGGTCGTAACGAATAAACTGATGCCGGTGCAATTCTTTTAAAGCTTGCGTATAGGTATTGGGTGATCCGATTCTGGCTAGTTGCATGGTTTCTTTTCTAGAGATACTTATGGGATTTTCAAATCGGTTGGTATTCCACATTCTAAACAAGACCAGATAGAGACTTATGTGATAGGGTTTGAAGGTTTGCACTTGGTCCATCATGGCAAAAGTGTTGTTTAGGTGCTTGATGTAGTTCATTTTTTA
>NZ_JBNGOY010000079.1:0-13780 GCF_050589805.1 Carboxylicivirga fragile
TGATAAATCATTTTGCTAATTACAATGGTTAATGCCGATACAAAAGCACAGATTGATTTTTTTATCAATCGTTTTGGTTTGTAAACGGTATTACTTCTTTTCCTCACGTAAAATTTTCTCCATCTTACGACCCTTCGCTAATTCATCAATCAACTTTTCCAAACGTCTGCATTGTTTATACACTTCAAATTCATCTTCTATTTCTTCAATTCGATAACCACAAACAACTCCTTTAATCATGTGTGCATTGGCATGTATTTTTGCTTTTTCAAAGAAGGTTTTAAATGTTACTTTCTCTTTAATAAGTGTTTGTAATTGATCTTCATGAAAACCAGTGAACCATTCTATTACTTGGTGGAACTCTTTTTTTGTTCTACCATGCTTTTCCAATCTATTCCAGTAAAGGGGGTAAATAGAAGCAAAAACCATATTAGCAACCTGTTCGTTTTTTTTAGCTGTCACTTTCATTGCATACTGTTTTAACTGATTCGATATTTTATTGCATTACAAGTATAACAATAGGCGCGCTAAGTAGTTTTATGGGTACAAAATTAGCTTATCTTACCTCAAGCTATGAATGTCATAGGGTGATAAAAAATTCAAATCAATTCCGATGCGTTCTCTTTTGCAAATTTTAGCATTATATACCAAATACACTATAATTATAGATGTGTTGCGTTAATTCACAGTAAATAAGTCAATGTCAGGATATTTAGTAATTCCCCCAAGCTTTTCAGGAATCAGTTTTATCATATCAATTAAATGTTCAATTATGGCTTCATATTTCACTTCTTCCGTTCCCTTAACCGTAGGTAATGTATTACAAGTTATTGCAAGACATATATTTTCATTTGTCTTAATCCAAATTGCAGAAGTTCCCCACGTACATTGACCGCTATGGCGCCAACCTGATTTTGTAACTTTCATTCCCATTGCGTATCGACTTTTAATTCCATCAGGAGTTGAAGTCATTAACTTAATAGTTTCTGACTTTAGAATATCCTTTCTATTATCCAATCCATCAATTGCTAATATTAACTTTATCATATCAATTGGAGTTGAAATCCAGCCGCCACTAGAAATCATTGGCTGGAAATTAAAAGAATAAGACATTGGAACAATTTTAGAAGTATCAAATGCAAAAGGCAATGTTTCTTGATTGTAATCATAATATATTACTTCATTTTCCTCTCTTTCTTCCAATGTGGATTTAGCTGGCAAAGTATTATAAGCTCCAATAGGATGTAGAATATTAGTGATAATGTAATCAGTATGGTTTTGTTGAGTTAATTCACTAATAATTTCACCTAAAAACAAATAGTTGAAATCGGAGTATCTGTAATCTTTTGATGGTGAGAATTCAAGTTTCTGTGATAAGATATATCTTGCATTTTCATTTATACCGGCTGGAATTGGTGAGTGTAATGCATAAGCGGCATAATTCTCTCCAATTATGTCAATTTCAGGCCAGCCAATAGTTTGCTGAAGTAAGTTTTTTACAGTAATATCATATACTCTTTTATCTGCAATTTCAGAATAAGTATCTCCATTTAATAGTCCATTCCGACCAAAAACTCTATCATTCAAATCAAGCTTGCCTTCCTCAACAAGTTTCATAATCCCAATTGCAGTAATGGTTTTTCCACAACTAGCCGTTCGAAATTTACTTTCAGGAGTCACCGGGATTTTATTTAAAGTATCCGCGTAACCAAATCCATTTGCATAAACTAATCTTCCATCTTTAGCCATTGCCACAGATAAACCAGGGATTTTCCATTTGTTTTTGAAACTGGTCATTGCCTTATTAATGATACTATCGCGAAACACGGTTTCTTGTGAAATACAGTTGAGCTGTGTTATTATTAAAAGGAGTCCAAAAACAATTATCTTCATATTCTCTTGTTTCTAGTGGCACACAAGTGTTCGAATAAGCCTAGTGCAAAAATCCAAGGCAGGTCTCTATCGAACCGCTACGGTGTTTGATAAAAGGTTAAAAGTCAAATTTTGTACATCAGCTCACAATACGCATATAATGTGTGCCTTGAATGGTAAATATATAAAGTTCCTTTGTGTAATGAAAGTCCGGCTAGAGAAAGTCTCTTATGCACATGGTTGATAACCAGAAATAAAAGGCAAGTATCAACAATGGTATTCGATAAGAGTTGGAAGGAGCTCAAACAAAAGCTGAAAACTATTACTCGTAAAACCACACCGATGAGTTTAGATGACCCATGCACTGAAGTAAGCCAACGAGCAAAAGTTTGAACTTACGAACAGGAGCTAATAAGAGCTGAACAATAACCTGTTCGAAATATGAATAGGAAGTTTTATAATGAATCTAGCCTATTAATAAATTAGAACATAGCTGCTAAGGTGAAAAAGCGCTTAATATTGATGATTAATGAAGCGCTGTATGTGCTTGGGGGGCTCTGGAAGAGATTTGAATGAAAAGGACGAGCGTGGCTTCTCACTACGGACGGTGGTGTGAGAGCAAAATTGATAGGCTATTGGCCTATCGACAGTCTGCTCTATTGTACACCATTTTTTGTTAATTTTCTATCCATTTAAGCACATATTCCATCATCTCATCCATTTTGTTAATATCTAATTTTTGTTCATTAAACCAATGGTCACAATTCGGATATACTTTATATGTCAAATTTGTTTTATTCCTTCTAATAAATTCTAAATTCACATAATCTAAACCTGAAATTGGAGAATTTTCATCATTACCACTTGCGATTATTAATATTGGGATATCAAGTTGTTTCATATTTTCAAGTGGGATATCATTGCAAAAACTTGCCCAATATTTGTAAGTATGCCCTAACCAAAATTTATTTATTTTATTCGGATTATTATAAATATCCTTAAATGTTAAATTTAGGCTATCAATTTTATTTTGTGCTTGTTCAGCGGATATTATTTCTTTTTGTGCTTTTAACCTTTCTGCTGAAATAAAATCATAAAATTGATTTAGTCCACCACCTACTATATTCACGATTTTAGTAATTTTTGAATTTCCTAAAGCAAGTTTAGCAACTACCTGTCCTCCTTCTGAATATCCAACTGCTATGATTTTATTTTCCTTAATTTTTAATTCTTTTGATAAAAAATCAATGATTTTTGAAGTTGCATTCACTCTCCATGCTAAACTTATCTGTTCGGTATATTCTTTTGATGGTTTGTATTTTTGGGTATAATGTTCAGCGATTAATATGAAGGTGTCTTGGTGGAGTAGGGATAAGTATCTAAATCGGATTTACCAAAGAATTCTCTTTGGGAAGGATTAGTCGTGAGGTAATGACTTCCCATAAATTTAATATTTCATCTTCTCTTCAAGTATAACGATGCACCTGAAAAAAGGTAAAAAAAAACACGCATTTCTTATTGCTAAGAAATGCGTGTTAAATCGCGTGTAAGCTTTGTAAATCATTGATTATAAAGCAATACTGCGGAGAGAGAACGTATTTCACATTTCCCTATTGAAGTATTTCCAACCTTCATACAAGATGGAATTTTGGAGATGTATGAAAATGGCTCTTATAACATGGATTACTTTGCAGGAGGAATGCTTTCTTCGCTAGCTTCTTCAATAGGCAATAAGTACCATGTTAGAAAAGATATCACCTGGAGTGAAAATTCTTCTCTCTGGATTGTTATGATTGGTTGGTCAGGCCAAAATAAAAGTGCACCTCAAAAATTAGCATATCATTCAATTAGTGAGAAGCAGTCTCAATTTGAAATTGACTATTCTAATGCAGTTGCCAATTATGACCCTGATGATGGTGAACCAAAACCATTAAGAAAGAAACTTTCCACAAAAGAGTCAACGTTTGAGTCTCTTTTGAAGATGCTTAATGATAATCCGCATGGGATATCTATTGTTCCAGATGAGTTCAAGACATTTGTGGATGGTTTAGTGGGATATAACGGAGCTTCTCGAAGAAGTAGTTACCTATCAATTTGGGATGGAGATTCACTTTCATTAGACCGTAAAGAAGCTGAAAGCGCCTTTATTGAAAGGCCGTGTGTGAATATCATTGGAGGAATTCAGGATGATGTCATTGCATCATTAAAATCGAAAGATACAAAAGATGGTTTTTTTGAAAGAATGCTTTTTGTTATTCCGCAAAAGATGGAGAAGAGATATGTTACTGATGAGCCTATAAACAAGCATTTAATATCAATATTCTAGAATAAAATGAAAGGGTTTCTGGAGGAAATGTTAAACGGTGATTTGTACAACTCTGTTCCACTTTCTAAAAATACCAATATACGCTTTAATAAGGAGCGAAACAGTCATGTTGAACCTTCCAATAAAGACCGTAATATATCGGGTATATTATCAAAGCTTGATAGGTATATGTTGCGTTTATCGCTTATAATTGAGATTACCGATTGTTATTTTAACACTCAAGCGATCAGTGAAGTGTCGCTTGAAAGTATGGAGAAGGCCATTTTGCTTAAAGATTACTTCTATAAGAATGCTCTGCAAATAAATGAAATTATGGAGCAGTCATATGAAACAAATACGCCAAATGGCAAGGTGTATTCCATCCTAAAAGCAATCGATAAAGAGACCTTTACAAGTAAAGAGTTTATTCAAAAGGCAAAGGAGTTGCATCGTATTGGACGATCCAGGAGTTATGAGTTGCTATCAATGAGTAAACTAACGCAGGAGTTAGGTAAAGGCCAATATCGAAGTAAAGTTGATTGTGAGTAACGGAATAGATGGAAAAGTGGATAAAGTGAGTAAATCAATTACTTACAAGTGGATGGGCACTGGACTGCATGTGGACAAACCGGACAAGAGTGGACGTTTAATGTTCTGTAGCTCACGATCTTTCCATTTTTCCACTAATTCCAGCTTAATACGTATGATATGAGAGATTATAGATATTTATTAGAAAAATATGTAAGTAGGAAGTCAAGATATTTCTGCCCTGAATGTTATCAAAGGACTTTTACGCGATAAATAGATAATCAAACCAAACAGCACTTGGCTGATTATGTAGGTAAATGCAATAGGGAGGTAAAATGCGCTTATCATTTTACCCCTAAAACGTATTTTGAACGAACTGGCATCAGACCTGAGAATGATGATTTTTATCCAAGGCCAAAACAAGCGGTCAAAAAAGAGAAACCATCAACGATTGATCCACATTATTTACAGGCTACTTTAAAACATTATGACTACAATGATTTTGCAGTGGGGTTATATAACTATTTTCCTAAAGAAAAGGTGAATAGTATCCTTCAAAAATATTTTGTTGGCACGGCCAAAGGACGAAAAACAATCTTTTGGCAGGTGAATAGAGGAGGTGATGTTAGAACAGGTAAAATAATGTGTTACAATTCTGAAACACTAGAAAGATCCTCTTTTATCACCTGGGTTCATAAGCAATTTGAAAAGTTCAATTTAGCGCAGTTGTATTTCGGAGCTCACCTGCTTGCTGATTCAAAAACACCTGTTGCAATAGCCGAAGGTGAAAAAAATGCAATACTTGATGCGCTTTATTTTCCACAATACAACTGGTTGGCAGTTGGGGGGCAGAATATGCTCAATGTCCAAAAGCTAAATGCGCTTCGGCAATACGATGTGACCTTGTTTCCTGATAAAGGTAAAGCGTTTAAAAAAATGGGCAGATATGGCTCGTCAGGCCAGTTACAATGTGAAAGTAAATG
This sequence comes from Carboxylicivirga fragile, assembly GCF_050589805.1. Taxonomy (NCBI): domain Bacteria; kingdom Pseudomonadati; phylum Bacteroidota; class Bacteroidia; order Marinilabiliales; family Marinilabiliaceae; genus Carboxylicivirga; species Carboxylicivirga fragile. The sequence goes on from NZ_JBNGOY010000079.1 coordinate 5,689, forward strand.
ATACACTTGAAAAAACGCCTTTGGAGGAAGGAGATGATATTGCTGACCTAATTATTGAAATTAAAAAGCAGGAGAAGATAAACAGCCCTGGAGGAATCCTTGCGCAGATGCAAGATAGAAATCCAAACCTTAGATTATTGATTGATAAATTTGATCTTGAAATAACTGCATGAAATTTGGGATGACATCCCATAGACTAGAGAATGCTTTCGCTTTAAAGTCAGTGCTGTTAAATATCATTTAGAATGATCGCTTTGCACAAATTCGGGTGTTATGGAAAACACCTGGATTTGGCAATTAATAACCTTAGTTGTTATTCATTTTGCTCGCCTCTTCCTTAAAATATTATACTAAATCTTTTGCAACTAACTATGAGATGAATATATTTAGGTATATGAATAAAGGAAAACTACATAAGGCTGATGACCTTTTAAATGAACGTTATGGTAAGGTCGGAACAAAGAGTCGTAAAATTTTTGATAATGATTGTGCTAGGGTTATTCTAGGTAATAAGATAGCAGTATCGCGACATCAGTTAGGTATTTCGCAAAATAGGCTTGCAGAAATGGCTGATATAGGCGCAAGTACTGTTTCCCGAATAGAGGTTGGTGATGACGTTAAATTATCAAGTTTGGTAAAAGTTTTACATGAGCTTGGAATGAATATAAGTTTAGAAAGAGATTGTTGAAAGTTGGATAGTAAACGTTTATGATGACTAATGATGAAAAAGTAATCAATCACTATGTTCAGTTTGAGAGAGAAGGAAATACTCGCTGGCGTTTATGGGGGTATTCGATAAAGCTTGGGCAATTCTCTCAAGAGAGTCCAGGTTCTTGTGACTTTTGTAAAGAAAGAGCCATTGTGTTTTATAAGAATACATGCCATTGTGGCTTACATGATGGTTTCGATTTTTTTATAGATCATTTCGGGCTAAATTCAACTTGGGCTCCTGACAATGGGGATTATGCTTTCTATTGCTGTGTAAACTGTATTGATCAACTATCTAAGTTGATTCAGAAAGAAGATAAGGCCTTGCTTAATCATGAGTTATTAACTAAGGTTATTTGTGAGATGAAACAACGACACAAAAATTAAGAAAAAAAGTGTATTTTTTTTATAGTGATGTCGTAATGTATTCTTAAACTTATGCATGTAGTGTAAGACAATTAAATATCCATAAACGGCCTTTTTGCTAGATTATAAGGTTTGTGAATTTTCATATTTAAAAACAGGAATAGTAAATTCTTTTTTTTAACCCATCTAATAAGTATAATTTATCACTTCTTGCTTGGTATTTTAGCTAATATTATGTTTCTTTATCAGTATTATTATTCATTCTATACTTAGTCATTTCATTGATGTATTATGAAATAAGATCAATCGTAAATTAAGGATTGACGGCTGGGAGTTGAAGAATTATTTAGATTGTTCTGGTCGAAATATTGTGACTCAGGAGGCGAAGCTATTGGTAATATACGCTAATAAAACCGTTTCGAAAGTTGTGCGCAAAGTTATCGCATACTGGATATTTATGACATGTAATCCTGTTTTTGAACAATAACAACTTTGCCAGACTCAATTGCTGGTGTATATCCATAATCGTAACAAAAATAATATAAGTTGCCACCTTTGCTTTTCCATGAATGTGTTAAATGCTTAAAGTCCATGCCAAGTTTTAGTAAGAATTCTTTTCTCACAGTTGCTTTTCCTTGAGGGCATGCTGTTTTAAGAGCACTTCGATTGGTTCTAAGCTGTTTATTAATATTTCGAATATAAGTTTCTGCAGAAGTTAATGATTGATTGTGGTAGGCGCTTTTGCATAGAGGATTGCAAAATTTTTTATCGACTCGGCCGGTCAATAATTCCTTACAGTATAAACAAGTATTCATATTATTCAATTTAATTAAACGCATAGTTTCGTTTCTATTCGTTTACAAGACTGATAATGTATCGTTTTTTCACGAACTTGTCAATAAAAAATGAAAAAGCGTACGGTTATATATTTAAACCATCGCAAAAGCAAGCAAGGCGATAGATGTATTTTGTTTTTTAAGCAAAATCCTGATATATTAAAGCGAATTCAGCAGAATGGATGGATTCGATGGAGCTCTGATTTTAATGCGTTTACTGCTCCTTCTAACGAAAAAACGATTGGTCATCTAATTGATGTATTTGATGACATTGCCGAGGTAAACAGCACATACTATCATGCCAAATTAAAAGAGAATACCGAACAGGTTGTTATAGGTGACACCTATTATTTTAAAGGTATCCTAGAAAAGAAAGACAAGCTTGGTTCCATAACTTTAGTGCCTCACAAAAATGACAATGAAAGATTAATTGTTGTAAGCTTTAAAGCCAATAAAAACATTTATGAAGTTTTAAGTAATTGCCAATGGTTGCATTGGCACAAAGAGCTCAGAGCCTATACCTTGTTACCCAATAGAACTACGGTGATTCGGTTTCTTGAAGAGGTTACCAATCATTTGAGAATAAAGCTGCACAACGAGTTATCGATTGTTGATTATCGAATATTACAATTATTATTTGAGCAAGCCTATCAAAAAAGTCTCTATTTTAAAAGTTGCCCTATAGAGTTTATAAAGTTTATGCAACTGAAAGCTTATAGTTATAATACAATAAATACCTACTATTACTATGTACTTCGTTTATTAAATTGTTACCGACAAAACAGCTTAACTCAAATCAATGCATTTAATGCAGATGAGATTAATGATTACCATCAGAAAATGATAGGTGAAAAAAACTTCTCAAAACAAACGATTAATCAAAGTGTTAATGCCATAAAGCTTTATTATAAAGGCTATTTAAAAAGAGAAGTGTCACTTGAGGAAGTTGTTCGCCCGAGGACAGGCAAAGTTTTACCCAAGGTATGGAGTCAGGAAGAAATTAAACGTATTTTAGACTGTATTGATAACATCAAACATAAGACAATATTGGCGATAATATATGGCAGTGGGCTTCGCATTGGAGAACTATTAAAATTACGCATCGAAGATATTGATTCGAAACGAATGCGGATGCGAATATTGGGTGCTAAGGGTAAAAAAGATCGTTATACCATTATTGGTAACTATACTCTGGATTTGCTCCGGCAGTATTATAAAAAATACAAACCAAATAAATTACTTTTTGAAGGTCAGTTTGGAGGTCATTATTCAACAACCAGCATAAGCCGAATATTATATCATGCCATAAAGAAAAGTGGTGTAAGCAAACGGGGTGGAGTACACTCGTTACGCCATAGTTTTGCTACACACTTATTAGAGTCAGGTACTGATCTTCGATATATTCAAGAGCTATTAGGACATAATTCATGTACAACAACTGAAATTTACACCTATGTTAGTAATAAACATATTGAGCAAATTAAAAGTCCTATTGACAAGTTTCTGGCTTAAAAAAACTATTTTAACACTTAAATTAACGAATGACAAATAGGATATATTGGCAATATACATGCCGATACAGACTAGTTGGCGTTCATTATAAAACCTGTTACCCGAATGAGATATTAATACATGAACTGAATTTTATATGGATACATTTTTGAAAATATTGTCGACATCGGCTTTGACTGGACTTGTTGCTTCCATTCTTACAATTTGGTTTACACGTAAAAACCTAAAGACTTCTAAATATATTGATACAATTACAAGCGAAAGGATAAAATGGATACAAGTTGTTCGGACAGATTTAACGGAATTAGTTTCATCTTTACTTATTCATCTTAAAAACACCGAATATTTAGTGGATATGATAAATGAAAAGGAACGACAGGATTATACAAATTATGTGGTAAGTAGAGAGCCCGATTCATATTCGGACGAGGAATTACAAGGTTATTCAGAACTTCAAAGAAATATTGAAAGCACAGAAAATGCATTAAAAAATGTTTTGACTAGAAGTGGTATTGTAAATAAAGCTACTCTTTTAAAGTTGCGTTTTAATCCAGTAGAGGATATTGATATTATAAATCAACTTAATAAAGTCATTGAAAGTTTTGCCGATTATTCAAAAAAGACCAGTGAAATTGATTTTGATATATCCCAATTGACAGATAAATCACAAGAAGTTTTAAAAAGGGAATGGGATAAGGTTAAAAATGAAGTGAATAAAAAGTAAAATAATTTATTGCGATGAGAAATATACGAAACATATTAATCGCTTTAATAATAGTTGGATTTGTTTCCTGCTTAGGAATAAAATCAACTAAAAAGACTGATTATATCGGAAATTTTCAAGAGAAGCAATATGACTTCTTTGAATCATTCCGGCATAACCAACTTGCAGACTATTACTATGATTTGCCGTTTGAGTTGAAATTTGGTGGAATTAGACCATTCCCGTTTGACTCTATTGGAAATAAAGATTATTCTTGGTTGAGAGAACCTGAGAACTTGAAAATAGCTTTTAATGCATTCTCAACAATAGGTCTTGATAAGTTCGTATCAAAGGCCAAGTATTTTGAGAAAAATAATGCATGGTGCTGTGATACTGAATGGGAAAATAAATCATTAAACGAAATCGTTGCTGGTTTTATTAATTCTGACACAACTTCAAATGGACTTGATTACTATTCAAAGTTTTGGCAAAGACGGAGATTAGAAAACAATTTGACCATAACCTATGAAATATTCGTTCAGATTGATAAGTTTTATAATCAAAATAAACAAGCCATGGTTTATAATTATGCAGATTCTGCTCTAATTAGACTACTTGAATTTGACACAAAGTTAATTCATTCGGATTCTGTAGAATATAAAGCAATCGCAATTGAATATTTTAGTTTTTTAAAATCGACTGGACTGGATTATTCAGCTTATAAACTGATTTTCAATAATCGACGACTTGACATTGAGAAAGAATTGAAAGATAGCTTGATTATGACAATGAAGTATGACACTTTATCAATTGAAAATTGGGAGAATTTAAACGACAATAGAAACGGTTGGATAACGAGTGATTATTATCCTGACCCAAAGAGACATTATGGACCTTGAAAAATAACGAAACGCCAACACGCGGTATAAAAAATTGCCGGGACAGTAGGTTATTCATGGGTTGTAGTCCGCTTCAACTTATGTGTAACTTGACAGGAAATCGCCCGCAATCGGCAACTTTTCATACCGCCACCGTTGTAGCCAATTTTGAAAAAAAACCGACCATGTGGTTATTTAAGTCTGAAATTAAAATATCAGAGAACTTTGGTGCTAAATACATAGATTCTTTAATAGAACTTATTGAAACTCATTTTGAGATTGAATTAGTTAATAAGAAAATTGTTGAACCGGAATTAATATTCATTGATTATAAAATTGATAAAAAGAACATATCCTTTATGTCAGAAGGGATGGTTGGCACAAGTATAATTGGAAGAAGAAGAGATGTAAAAACAATAATAACACTTCTTGAAAATGAATACTCGAAATTTTTGGAAAGCGGTGTTAATCAGGAAAGAATTATTAAGTCGTATGAAGTTATAAAAAAAGTGAGACAGAATCTTAATTATAAAGATGTAAAAGAAATTAAATCAATCCTTAAGGATGCAGTACAAATAATTTACTCTCAGATTAATGTTGATTTTAAATCACTATTTGGACAAGAATTGATTTTAAATGACTCTCAGATTTATGTTGATGACGAAACATATAGACAAAGTGCCACAGGATTAATCTTAGATTTAAGCCTTTCAGACTGTAATAATTTTAAAATTCATGTTGAATGCTTAATTGACCAAGCAAAAATTTTGATAAAAATTAAGAATAAGAACGAAGTTTCTGACTATAAAGAAATTGTAAATCGCATCGAACAAGTTCAAAATGCAGAGGGATTAAGTGAATTAAAAGAAATAAAAACTGGCTACAACACGCTAGTATAAAGCATGTAGCATTTGTAGGTTTGAGGAATCGTAGTTCGCTAAATTAACACCGCCAAATCTTTGATTTGGCTTTGAAAATGAAAAGGTAAAAACAAATAAAAGATTTGGCTCAGTGAAGTTTTGGAAAGTTTTGTTCGTTAAATTGCCACACGCTTCATCTAGCCAACCGTTGGCGTTCATTGAAGAGAACCTCCGTACATTAAAGGTAAATATTATAATATGGATTTTTACAGAAAAACAACTTTAGGATTATTTGATAGCTCACAGAAATCATTTACAATACCAGTATATCAAAGAGCATATTCTTGGGAGAAACCACAATGGAAAACGTTTCTAAATGATTTGATAGAACAAATTGAAGGAGGAAACAATTACTTTTATGGCAACCTTCTGCTTGAGACAATAAAGAAAGATGTAAAGTATGAAATCATTGATGGACAACAAAGAATAACAACTCTGACAATATTTATACGTTCCATATTAAATGTTTTAGCAACACGAAAAACAGAAAGTGAATTAAAGGATTTTGACTTTTTAACAAAAGAGACGATTTTCTTGAAAAACGGTGGAAACATTAAATTACGTCCTGTTGAATATGACAGAGCATGTTATGATGCGTTAATCGTTGATAACAAGGATAAATATGAAGTTAGCACACAATCTCAGGAAAGAATTAAGGAGGCAAAAGGCTATTTTATAACAGAGCTTTCAAAACTGCCTACTGAAAAGATATTAAACATTCTCGAAAAAATTGAAGGAACCGATTTGACTGTTATTGAACTAGCAGGAAAGAAAGATTCAGCATTAATGTTTGAGCTTGAAAATAATAGAGGTAAAGATTTGACAAACATGGAAAAGATAAAGTCTTATTTCATGTATCAAATGTATGTTTACAGCGAGCCTGAAGAAACTGAATCAAATATTGAAAATGTATCTAATATTTTCAAACTGATTTATTTACTTATCAATGACTATAAACGCTTAAATGAGGATAGTGTCTTAATTTATCACAATAATGCCTATATAAAAGGGTATAACTATAGGACTTTAAATGACATAAAAGAGGTATTTAAGGCATCTGAAAATAAAGTTGAATGGATTAAAAATTACATTTCAGAGCTTCATACTTCATTTTCAAATATGAAGAAATATGAGCAATCAGATGATGATTATTCTGCAAAATTATTTGAATTAAAAGCTCCTGCATTTATTTATCCATTTATCATCAAAGGATATAAACATTTCGGAGATGATACGAAAAAATTGAATACTTTATTTCGAGTATTGGAAATTCTAACATTTAGAGCCAAGCTTATTAATAGCCGTGCCAATATTCAAGAACGTTTAAATTCAATTTTATTATCATTTAATGGAGATTTACCATCATTAATTACTGCAATTAAGAACAAGTTGAATGAATCATGGTATTGGGGAGATTCTAATGTTAAAAACTATTTAAACGGTGGAATGTATGGAAACGGTGTGTTAAACTATCTACTTTGGCAATACGAAAACTCCATTCAAAATAAAGGTTATAACATAAAGAAGTTCTCATTAGAAAACGAACAGATAGAACATATTTCACCAAGAACGCCCAAAGAGGGAGAAGAGCTCACTGGCGGATATGATGTGAATGAAGAAAATGAATATTCCGAAGAGTTTGTATCAAACAAATTGAATTCATTGGGGAATTTAATGTTAATTTCAGGGTCACATAATGCATCGATTGGAAATAAGGCGTTTAAAGAGAAATTAGAATCATATAAAAAGAATCCATTACTAAATCAGCAAGCGGAGATAAAAGATTATGCTGAATTTGAAAATGATAACCCAATTTGGAAAACTTCATCAATTGATAGAAGACATGTTGATATTGTAAACTTTGCAAGAAAAAAGTGGAGTTTTGACTCAATTGATGTAAAATACTTAATTCCAACATTAGAAGAATATTTGGAAAATAATTAACAACGAAACGCCAACAATGTGTATAGTGCATAAGGGTTTCAGAGGTTTTCGAGCGGTAACATCCGCATCAATTTTGGGTGGTAACTTGATAGGTTTGAAGCCCGCAATCCCTTACGACACCATACACTCAACGTTAATAGCCTATTTTAAGTTCATAATTTTAGAAAGCAGGTTTTCAGAAGAACGCCAAAAACAATTAGCAATATGACTTAGCCATTTTTCCTG
>NZ_JBNGOY010000080.1:0-11816 GCF_050589805.1 Carboxylicivirga fragile
GTTGTAAAATGTTTCGCAAAATCAATTTACAACTTTGAGGGGAAACCTTTAGGGAGTACCCTCATTTTAAAAAATTAGTCGGTCACTAGTGATAAGTAATAATGGCTATGATTGGAGTGAGTTAATGGTGGTAGAATTTGGTAACCTTATTAATGATCCAACGCAGCGCACAGCGTATTTTAATAAAGAAGTAAAAACTAGGTTTATTAAAATTAAGCTGATGGAAGGTGCTGCAGGTAGTAAGGTATTGTCTGTTGCTGAGCTTGGGTTTTTGAAAGCAAGTGATTAGCAAGAGATTTGTAAGTCATTGCTGGTTTAAAAGTTGATTAATAGTATTTTAAATGTGCGACTGGAGTGAATTCTACTGGCAAGATATTAATCTGTTGATTGAAATGATTTCTGCTTCAAATATGCGAATTTTTAATAAGAGATTCGGCTAAAACGAAACCCAATGCTTTGGTACGCTGTACAACAATTGAATTATTGTTATTGTCTGAGTTTAAAAACTCTTATATTCGTTTCAAATAATGGAACTGAAAACTATGATCAAATATATTTACTTATTACTTTTTATTGCTGTTGTCAACCCGTCTATGGCACAAAACTATAAGGTGGGAGAGAAGGCTCCTGATATCATTCAAGTATCACCACAAGGTGAAACAATAGCTCTTTCTTCCTTGAAAGGTAAGTTGGTGTTGATTGATTTCTGGGCATCGTGGTGTGCCCCATGTCGAAAAGAGAATCCACACCTTGTTACTGCATACAATAAATACAAAGACCTGAAATTTAAGAATGGTGAAGGCTTTACGATCTATTCCGTTTCTCTTGATATGAAAAAGGGATCGTGGGAGAAGGCCATTGAAGAAGATGCTTTATCATGGCCTTATCATGTAAGTGATTTAAAAGGATGGCGAAATGAGGCTTCAAAGATGTATGGCGTAAAAGGGATACCAGCTAATTTCTTGATTGATGCAGATGGAGTAATTGTTGCTATGAATCTGCGTGGCGCATCACTCGAAGCGGCACTAAAAAAACAGAAAAAGAAAAGTTGGTGTTTTTTCTGTCCAAAATAGAAATGAGCCAACTCTGTGGAGTCGGCTCTAGTAATGTTATTTGCAAATAGCTGCCGAGCGAGCTTCACTAATTAATCGAATTGAGAGTTTATCTAATTCAATCTGTAATGCTTCCAATTCAGGTCCTGTTATGCTTGCTGGGCAGATAGCTGATGTTAGATCTTCTAAAGAAGAATAACTATTCCCATCGTATGAATACGTACAATTGCCATCGTCGTCGCAGCAGTAGGTTGGACTCAAATCACATATTGGATACTCTTCACAGTATTCTTCAGGATCATCTTCACAGCTGTATAGGCCTATAGTAGCTACAAGTATGACCAATAACGGTTTAATGATTTGTTTTTTGCTCATAATAAGAAGTGTTTTTATTGAGTTCTTTTATTAATCTTTTCAAAAAGGATTTTTTGTTTTTGTACCCCTTAAATTTACGATTATTAATAATAAAAGTTGGGGTGACGTCTAATTTATTCATGTTAAATTGAAGTAAATTAGTTTTTAGATATATGTAATCTTCATTGTTTAATAAGAATTCTGCAAAACTTGGGTTGTCATTGATGAATACATCCGTTAATCCAAAAAACTCTTTTCTATAAATAATATTGTAGTTGTGAAGAAAAAGATCGTGCACCTTACTTGGATTACCATAAAGGTAAAGCCCAATCAGTGTTTGTAGTGCATGATATTCGCTTTGAGATTGGCTCATTGCGAGGGGCTTTAATATAATTTTTACGTCTAAATCTTTTAAAGTTGAGTCGTTAGAAAAGAGCTTGAAATCGTTTAAAAAACGTTGACAATATTTACAGTTGTAATTAAAGAATACGAATATTGTATTACTTGAAGAGTTTTCTCCAACAATGATGTCTGCCTCATTGTGTGATATTGGAAACTCGATATTATTTTTGCTTTTTGAGTTGAAATTAAATAGAACAATAGTTGCTGCAATTGCGATTAGGCAAAAAACTATTATTAATAGTATTCTTTTCTTTTTCATGGAAGAAATAGATTATTCTACACCAGTTTTGTAGTTAATTGATTTAGGATGGAATACTCCTTTTAATCCACCTTCTTGAACAAAAAGCTGAGCACGTATTTGTCTTCTGTCTGAAGATTCCTTCGATTCAGGTTTTATTTTTGTTTCACCATCTTTTATTTGGTACATAGCATATAAAACCATCATACCCTTTGTTTTACCATCTTCTTTTTCTTCTTTTCGTTGTTGTTTCTTTTCGATTCGTTCATTCTTCCCTTTATTCATTAGCTGACTGGTATATAATCGAACATGATGTTGACAATCCTCACCAAACTCTTGTTTACCGTATACATTCACATCCATCGCATTATTAACAATATTGGTTGCAGGGAAATACATGAAGTTTCTGTAAATAAATAATTTCGTATTAATGGTTTGGAATTGGATGTCTTCTAATTCTTCCATGTCATAAAGTTTAGCCATCTCTATCGCCATCTCATGTCCCTTTAGCCTACCATCTTTCAAGGTAATTGTATCTGCGCCTATCATTATAGAGCTCATATCTATAGAGTCACCAATAAATACCATGCTTCCGTCAATTCTTTTGATACTGAGTGTTCCCTTTAATTGTTCATGTGTGATATAGTTATTGCCATAAGCTTTGAAATCGTCGAAATCATTAAGAAGCTGGTAGATGTCTAGGTTGTCTGTTTCATTTTTGAAACTAATTTTGGTTTTATTATCAGAATGTAATTCATACCGAATTGATGTTTTTGTTGATCCGCTAAAGCCATCAACTCTTAGTTTATCAATTATATACAAGCTGTCATTGATGCTGAATAATCCGCCAATATTCTCAAGAACTGCTTTTTCGTAAATTACTTTATCTACACCAAATTTTCCTTTGGCTTCAAAGGTATAATTAGCCAATTCTGGTTCGTTATTATCAGCTTGTGTTGTTGCTGTGTCAGCAGGTATTAGCTCTGATAATTTTGCGTAGTCTATGGTTCCTAATTGAATAAAACCATAGGCATTAATTTTTTCGGCTTGATTTAAAATGTATCCTTTATAAATATTTGTACAACTCGAAGAGTCGGCTGAGAAATCGATGTGGTTAAAACTACCTGTTATATCTTCAAGCGAAATAGAATCATCAGCAAGAAAGAATCGACCATTGAAATCTTCAATATTATACTTCTCATCCCAAGTGGCCACACTTAATTGCTTGGTTTCTACATCGAGCTTACTATGGGTAAATAAAAGTTCCATGGCATCGTCTACGATTGAGTCGGGATTAAAAGACCCTTTTGAATTGATGTCAGCAAGAATATTTCCTGTGAATTTCGAAACCAGAGAGTCGGGAACAAAACTCTTCCAGTCATTTAAATTAATGTCAATAGTGCTATTTATATCATAACTAGGTGTTGTTCCATTTTGGTAATAAGCCATGCCATTAATGTGGCTTGAGTTAGCATTGAACGAAACGGTATCAACTTTTAATGCCATCGAATTGAGTTCGCTTAACTTACCTTCGAAGCGTCCTTCTATGGCAGATGGATGAATTTTAAGATCATAGCTCGGAAGAAAACATGAGAGGTTTTTTATATCAAAGTTCTGATCAGAATAGGATAGAGTGCCATTCAAATTAGACACTTGGTTGATGGAATCCATAGCAATGTTGACTTGCTTGAGTTGAAGATCAAGCATTGTTGTTTTTAATAGTCTATCCACATAGTCCATTGAAAATGTTTGAGGCATTCGGCCACTTGTTCGAACCGATGCAGTAAGCATACCTGATAAATCCTTTACCAAACTATCCGGAACATATGTTTTAAATTCACCTAGGTTTAATTCAAGCTGGCTGTTTAATTTAAACTTAGGTAGATCAAAATTTTCTACAGTAGCTACTAGTTGAACTTTGCTTTCATGTGTTTCAAATTTAAACTGTTGTATGTCCACAACAGATGTTGCCATATTACAGTCTTTGCCGTTGCTGTAGTTTAGGGCAAGTTCTAACTTCGATATTTCTGGATAGTCTTTTGTTTTAACCGAAGCATCTGAGATGTTTACCTTGAGATCTATGTTGGGAAGAATAGAGTCTAGCAAGGCTCCTTTTATGTCGGCACCAAGAGTAACTCGTCCGCCAATGGACTTTATGCTATTTTCTTCTTTAATATCTTCTGGAATATACTTTTGAAGTTGAGCCAGATTTAATTCGGTGTCATAAATATAAAGTTCACTTTCAAAGTGATCGTCGAGTTTTATTTTTCCTTTGATGGCAAATTGACTGTCATCTGTATTAATTCTTAAGAAACCTAGCTTAAGCAGCTTGTTGAGGTAGTTAATGTCAAAGTCAATTTTTGCTACTTCAAGCAGGTGAATTGGCGTGTTTGGGAACTGACAATTACTGATACTTGCTTTACCAATTAAATTGGCACTTGTAATATCCTTATTAAGCTTAGCATCGGCTTGGGCATGATTTAAATGAAATTGAGCTTTAGTTTTTGAGCTTTCGTCTTTATAGATACATGTAATGTTGTCTAGCTCCAGGCTTTTGAGGCTTAAATTAATTGAGGAAGGTGTTGTGTCAGTTTCTGTTGTTTCAGGTTCACTGATAAGAAAATCGATATTTGTAACACTATCCTTGTTGATTGCATAAAGTAAACAGCCACCTTTAAGTTTTATTTCTTCAATATTTATGATGTCGTCTAAAAGTGGCAGAACTTGTATTGAAAGGCTCGCCTTATTCAAGGTGATTATTTCCTCGCTCAAGTCATTAGCACTGTCCTTATAAGCCTGCTTTATGCTAACATCTTCCAATTCGATACTTGCCAAAGGAAAAGCATTAATCAATGAAAAATTGACATTACCAATATTAATATCAGCATTTAAGCTTTTGTTGACATGCTGAAGTGTTTTTTTTGTAATAGTATTCTCAGCAAACTCAGCAATTAAGATAAGGGCAAGTAGTATTGTGAAAATCGTTAAAAGCAGGTAAGCAAGTATTTTAAGGCTTAACTTCATCTATTTTTGGTTTTAATAATCTTATCTATGTTGAACGGTATACGCATGCAACAAATAAATTTAATGAATATATATGGATGCTTAATGCAGATTGCTAAAAATACATGTTTTTATGCCTTTTTTCTGTATTTGTTGCGATAAAACTTGACATGGCATTAATCATGTTGTACATTACTCTTGTCCTGGGATGACGATTACGCATACGAGTGAAGCTTGGGATTGAAAAGCTGCTGTGCCTCGCTATAATAAGGGTACGAGGATCCTGGCAAAGCATTGTCAATATGGATAACGAGAGATACAATGGCTTTTCACCCTTTTTCCACTTTTAAGAGTGGATTTTTTTTGTTCTTAACTCTATCGAAACATTCCAACACACCGCCCGTATAGTTTGCTTTTACGGAAATTCCTATATTCGTAAAGCTTAAACCAATTATCATGATATTGCGAAGATTAACATCCCTATTTTTATTTAGTATATTTCTTCAATTCTCAGATGCGCAGTTGCAGAGCCATTATGAGGATTATGCATATTCTCCGTTTGATAGAGTTGTCTATCAACCTGGAGCTGATATTCATAGTTCTTTTCGTCAATATCGAATGGATGAGTTGAATGAATTGACCAATGTTGACTCTTTGTTGTATGATGGATTAAGAGTGCCCTCTGGTCATTTGAATTTTTGGAAGCGCATTTTTCATGACGACCTTTTGAAATTAGATAAGGATGACATTAACATTGTTGTTAATCCGCTTTTTAATTTTGAAGGAGGAAAGGAAAATATTGAAGGCATAACAACCTATACCAATACGCGAGGTTTATACATCAAAGGAAATATTGGTAAGCACCTTCATTTTTATACTGATTTTGTCGAGAACCAAGCTGTGGTGCCCAATTATATTGATGAGTTTGCTAACACATTAAATGTGATGCCAGGTCAGGGGCAACGAAAGAATTACAGTACCAATGGTCATGATTATGCACAAGCTACAGGATATATAGCTTTTGATTTCGCCAAGTACTTTAGCTTTCAATTGGGTAATGGCAAGCATTTTATCGGAGATGGGCATCGCTCATTATTATTATCTGATGTGGCTTTTAGTTATCCATACGTAAAACTAAGTGCTGATTTTTGGAAGGTGCGTTATCAGGTCATTTATAATAAGATGTTGCACTATGATAAGGAAAAAGATGGTGATGACTATCGATATCCCGGTAAATATGGCGTATTTCAATATTTGGATTTTAACATTGGAAAACGAGCGAGTATTGGATTATTTGCCAGTGTAGTTTATGCCGAAGATGACACCACAGGTCATCGGGGCTTTGATATGCATTATTTAAATCCGGTTGCTTTTATGCGCCCTGTTGAGTATGCCATCGGTTCGCCCGATAACGTGACCATGGGTTTTAATGCGAAATACATTGCTGCCAAATGGTTGACCTTTTATGGACAATTTGTACTTGGGGAATTTAAGGCCGATGAGGTATTTGGTCAAACGCAGTGGTGGGCTAATAAACAGGGGTTTCAGTTAGGTGCGCGTACTTTTAATTTATTCGGAATTAATAACTTGGATGTTCAATTAGAATATAATCAAGTACGTCCGTATACGTATTCGCATTATACCTCCATATATGCCTATGGCCATTATCAACAACCTTTGGCTCACACATTAGGAGCTAATTTTAAAGAAGGGCTGGGAATATTAAAATACCGCTATCGCAGATGGCTATTCAAGGCTGAATTAATGGCCACCGAATATGGCGATGACTATGGCGATGGTATTAGTTGGGGTAAGGATGTATTTATGCCCAATACACAGCGGCCATTGGATGAGAATGATGTTGTAAGAGATTATGGACACTACATAGGACAAGGCTTAAATACGAAAGTGTACAATGCAGATCTTAATGTTAGTTTCCTGATTAATCCGCGTAACATGTTTAATGTAACAGCTGGAGCACGAGTTAGAAAACTTAGTAATGATGAACGTGTTCAAGATACACAGCATTTTTATTTTGCGATACGCACTTCAATAAAAAGTATTTACGATAATTTTTAGAAAACCAGGAAGGTGTTTACTCACCTTCCTCTTCGGCCTCTGCTTCTTCTCTTTGGTGAATTTTCTCTTCATCCGCTTCTTCCTCGGCAATGGCTTCTTTTAAATAGTCAACGTCGGCGTGTTTTTGAGCATAATCCTCTTTTACATTACTCTTAAGATTTCCATCTTCGTTATAGTCAACATCTTCTTTAATGAGTTGTTCTGCCTCAACTACACTCATTTTTACAAGGTAATATCTGTCATCAGTTTCGAAGGGAAGTGCGCTAATTATTTGACCATCCTTGTACGAGAATGTGATAAGGCTATCACTGAAACCATAAGGAAAGCTTAGCTTTATTTGTTCCTGTATGTGAACATCAAGCTTCTTGTAATCTTTAATTACTCTTGGTTTGTTATTGCTCATGATAATTCGTTTTGGTGAAAAATTACAATGAGATTTTTAAATACGGGTTAGAGTAGGATTAAATGATTAATCATGTTTCGTTAAGATAATAAATTATTCGCCTAGCGAAACATGATTTTAGGAGTTTTTTGAAATATTATACTTCTTTTATCTTTTGGGATATTAAAATTTATAACCTGCTTTTTGGATGTCTTGTATTGTTTCAATTGGCTTCGAGGGCTTTAAAAACTTAGCCATGTGTTTATATATTTTCACCCTAATTTCTTTAGCTTTTTTCGTATCCATTCGATCAAAAGAATGACCTCCCGGAACATCCTGATAGATTTCGTAATCAAATTTCTTATTGTCTGCTTTTAATGATTTAATCAGATGTTCCACCTCAAGTACATGCACATCATTGTCGTTAGTGTTGGTGTGGATCAGTAGGGGAGTGTTCTGAAATCTTGCAGTATTCCAGGCAGGAGAACGACGCCTATATTCCTCTACATTTTCGTGAGCTGATTTGCCAATGTGATAGTCGGCCTCGTATAAAGCTCGGTAATCATCCTCGTAATAACCCATGCGAGAAACCAGGTCACTGACTGGTACGCCTGCATAGGCAACAGCATAATCATTGGGATGATCAAAGATATTGAATAAGGTGATCAAACCACCATGGCTCCATCCCATTATCCCAACTCGATTAGCATCCAGAAAATCGTAGTTCTCAAGCATGTAGTTTTTACTTGCAAAAACATCTTCTACTTCCAGTCCGCCATAATCAATCTTTTCAAAATGACCTTTGCCATAACCAGTACTTCCCCTATATTCAGCGGCTACCACCACATAACCCTGGCTTACTAATTCGCGAACAATATGTGTGTAATAGGTGGTGAAATCGGCATGTACACCACCATGTGGTAATACCATTAAAGGATATTTCTTTGAGGTGTCAATGTTTTTGGGGAAGAACAAATAGGACCAAAATTTAACAGGGTTTCCGGCACCAAGAGCAGTTGGATTTTTTTCTTTCCACAGTGGTGGTCCATACATATACACCTTGTCAACGTGGGCAATATCGCCAACCCGTTCGTGCCACATGAGGTCATCTACCATTTTTTCGAGGCGATCTAAGCGATGCTGTAAATTTGCATCTTTTGAATTAATGAGCTCAATGGCTTCATTGGTTTGGGAGTATCCACTCAGGCAAAATGCACAAAAGAATATCCAAAGAATAAACTGTTTCTTCATTGTTGATGGTTTTTAGTTGTACCAAGTAATGAAAAAAGCAGCTTACTGCAAAATGATAGCTAATCTTCGATAAGTATTTCTAACCCAATTCAACAATGGTGATGCCTGTTCCTCCGTCCTGTAAATGTGCATCTCTAAATGACTCAACAAAAGGTATGGTTGCCAACTGTTCACGTATCATGATGCGCAGAATACCGTTGCCCTTACCGTGAAGAAGGCGTACTTCGGAAACTTCACACATAATTGCCTCGTCAAGAAAATTAATAACCTTTTGAATGGCTTCTTCAGCTCTCTGGCCACGCAAATCAATTTCTGGTTTAAAGGTTAATTTGCGATCCCTAATTTTTTCGTTGACATTGGAAATGCTTTGAAAACTTTGATTGGATTTATTTTTAGCGCTTCCTTGTTGTTGCATTTTTTCTAAGCGATTAACCTTAACCTTGGTTTGAATGTGTCCAAAAGCCACCGTTGCGTCTTTACCATTGGTTGATAATACTTCCCCTGGTTGCGATTGTCCGGATAGTTTTACCATGTCGCCTTTTTCAATGACAACTGGCGCTTTAAGCTTTGGTTTAACTTGTTTCTTACTTACTTCTTTTTTAGCCGGCTTTTCCGACTTGCGTTTCTCTCGCTCTTTTATTTGTCGGATCTTACGCTCAATGGCTTCGTCGTTTTCATCATTAGAAGTGGCTTTCTCTTTATAAACATCCAATTTCTGACGAGCTTGCTTTGTTTTTTCTTTCTCTGCTTGTGTTTCTTTGATGGTTCGGATAGTATTTTCTATCTCTTTATTGGCATTCGAAAGTAATGAGTTGGCTTCAATTTTAGCTTTCTCAATAACTTCCTTACGTTCTTTCTTTATACCTTGAAGCTCAAGTTGATATTTTTCTAAAGTTTCGGCTAAACGCTTTTCGTTGATGCGAATGGTATTACGCTTTTTCTCCCAGTAGCGTTTATCGCGTACTATTTCACGGAGGTTCTTATCGTAATCAACATGTTCCTGACCAATTTTTTCCTTGGCACTGCTGAGAATATTTTCGGGTAAGCCAATTTTGCGAGCAATCTCAAAGGCAAAGGATGAACCGGGCTGAGCTATTTGTAATTTATATAAGGGCTGTATACGACCAGTGTCAAAGAGCATAGCTCCGTTCTCGATACCTTCGGTTTGCGATGCTAAATGTTTCAGGTTGGTATAGTGCGTTGTAATCACACCATACACCTCTTGTTGATTCAGTTGCTCTAACACACTTTCGGCAATGGCACCACCCAGCATTGGTTCTGTACCTGTTCCAAATTCATCAATTAGTATAAGCGTATCCTTCTTGCTATAACGCAAAAAGTGTTTCATATTGAAAAGGTGAGAGCTGTAGGTACTCAAGTCATTTTCGATAGATTGTTCATCGCCAATATCGATAAAGATATCTTTGAAGAAACCCATCTTTGAAGCTTCGAGCATGGGAACTAAGCAGCCGCATTGAAACATGTATTGAACTAATCCAACTGTTTGAAGACAGACTGATTTACCACCAGCATTTGGTCCGGATATCAATAATAAACGTTGTTTAGGTCCGCTCAGCTCCAGATCAAGTGGCACAACTTCCTTATTGACCTCCTTGTGCTGGAGAAATAATAATGGATGTACACTTTCCTTCCAGTTCATTGCCTGCTTGGCTGAGTACTCAGGAAGAGTTGCATCTATTGTAATGCCAAATCGGGCTTTGGCACGAATAAAGTCAATATTGCCCATGAATCGATAAGTCAACAGTAACTCTTCAATGTAGGGGCGAATAATATCCGCTACTTCAATTAATATGCGCACCACTTCACGGCGTTCAGCATATTCAAGTTCTCGAACTTCGTTATTGATTTCCACAACTTCGGCAGGTTCGATAAAAGAGGTTTTTCCAGTGGCCGATTCATCTTGTACAATACCATTAATCTTGCGTTTGTGAGCCGCAGGTATTGGAATAACAGCTCTTCCATCGCGAATAGAAACAGATACATCGGATTCGACAAAGCCATCTTTTTTAGCTTTCTTAAGTATGGAACTTAAGCGACGCGAAATACTGTTTTGCTTATTGAATATTTCTTTTCTTATTCGTCCTAATTCGGGCGAGGCATTGTCTTTTAGATTTCCAAACTTATTAAGAATTTGTTCGATCTTATCCTGAAGGAAAGGGAAGACGGCTACTTCTGCAACCAATTCTTTTAGCTTAGGATAATCCTCTGCATCTTTTTTATTGAAGAAGCGGCAAATATCATTTATGGTATTTAACGATCGCTTTAGGTCGAATAATTCCGACTCTTCCATAAAACGTCCTTCTGTTCTTATTCGTAGAAGAGCCGCACGAACATCAATAAAGTAATTAAGTGGAAAGTTTTCTTCCTCCAGACAGATTTTTTTGAATTCGAAGGTTTGAAGAAGAAAGAGGCTCATGGTATCAAAGTCTGTTTCATACTTCATTTCGTCAACCATTTCCTTCCCCAAGGAGCTCATGCAATTATTCTTGATGAGTTCACGGATTTTGGTAAACTTTATCTTCTCTTCAAAACTTTCTGGATATATCACTTTGGTACTTTTTTTGCAAAAATAATAAAAGCAAGGTGGAATCATAAACGAATAGTGCGGGATCGTAGTAATTACCTCTAAAAAATCAAATAAAGAAATGTGAATAAAGGTATTTTAATTTTCTGGAAATAATTAATTGCTCAAGCCGCATGGCTCCCACTTTTTTTAAATAAATCGGATTTTTTTGTCCTTTATCTATTGACAAGACTTTATTCTGACCTTATTTTTGTTGCTCAGTCTAATACAAACGGCTCTCCTGGTCCCCAAATAATAGAAACATTCGGATGTGTGTGAGGTTTAGGTTAGAATTTTTTTCTTAGAATGTTTCTCGCCTGTCTCCCAAAGACAGGCTTTTTTTTGTGAAATTTTACGGATGTCCAAAAGCTAATTTCGGTCATCGAGCATTCTAAGATAAAAACAAGTTTTTAGCAAGATAATTTCACAAATGGCTCTTCTCTATATGCTACGGCAAATATTCGAAGAACT
>NZ_JBNGOY010000081.1:0-11127 GCF_050589805.1 Carboxylicivirga fragile
CCTCTTCCCATTCCGAACAGAGAAGTTAAGCCTGATAGCGCCGATGGTACTGCGTAGAAGTGGGAGAGTAGGTCACCGCCTTTTTTTAAGAAAAGCCTTCAGATAACTCTGAAGGCTTTTTTGCGTTTAAAAGGGTTTCTTCTTGAAGTATTGTGAGTATGGCTTTTTTTAAAGCATACCATTGTTGGAGGCAAGATCGTTTTTTTTTGTTAAAAATTATTTAATTATCAATTTTGCAATTATAATGTGTCATAAGTTCTGATTTGAAAATGATACTTATCATGAGGATTGTTATTTCGAAATAAAATTAATCCTTAGGCTTTCATTTTGTAAGCTAAATCACTATCTGGCAACTAAATTTTCTCATATTTAGTTATGGATTGAAAGTTGACGTCAAATTCAATTAGTCTTTCTTTAAAATTGTGTATGTTTCAAACACACAATTGTTTACCAATGTATTGTTCCTTTAGAAAGTAATGTTAAGCTATTGAAAGCTAACGTTAATAAATTCTAATTATATGTTGTATAACAATCTTTTTTTGAATGAAATTATGTGGAAATAGTCTGTATAGTTTCTACTTTTGCGGCATCTATTTACATTAAACAATAAATTACTAAATATGAAGCCTACGCATATTGAGCACATTGGTATTGCTGTTAAAGATTTAAAAGAAGCTATTCCTTTTTACGAAAATGTTTTTGGATTGGAATGTTATGCAATTGAAGAAGTTGCAGATCAAAAAGTAAAAACTGCGTTTTTTAAAGTTGGTCAGACAAAAATTGAATTATTAGAGTCAACCGATTCAGAAGGACCAATTGGTAAGTTTCTTGAGAAAAAAGGTGAAGGCATACACCACATGGCATTTGCAGTTGAAAACTTAGCCGAAAAGTTATCATTTGCTGAAGAAAAAGGTGTTCGTGTTATTGATAAGACTCCTCGCAATGGAGCTGAAGGTTTGAAGATTGGATTCTTACATCCAAAATCAACTTTCGGTGTTTTGACAGAATTGTGTGAAGATCCTAATAACTAATAAGATTTCTGACTAATTATACTTAATATATGTCAACTCAGGATAAAGTAAAAAAATTAATTGATCTTCGCAATGAGGCTAAGCTTGGCGGAGGTGAAAAGCGTATTGAAAAACAACATGCTCAAGGAAAAATGACAGCTCGTGAAAGAATCGAGATGTTATTGGACGAAGGTTCTTTCGAGGAATTGGATATGTTTGTGACGCACCGTTGTACCAACTTTGGTATGGAAAAGAACAAGTTTCTTGGAGATGGTGTTATAACAGGTCATGGTACTATTGATGGTCGTGTAGTTTATGTTTATGCACAAGATTTTACTGTTTTTGGAGGTTCATTGTCTGAAACAATGGCTCAAAAAATATGCAAGGTAATGGACATGGCTATGAAAGTTGGTGCTCCCGTTATCGGAATCAACGATTCAGGTGGTGCTCGTATACAAGAAGGTGTGACATCTTTGGCTGGTTATGCTGAAATATTTGAACGTAATATCTTGGCTTCAGGTGTTGTACCTCAGATTTCGGCTATTTTTGGCCCATGTGCGGGTGGTGCTGTATATTCACCTGCATTAACCGACTTTGTTATGATGACGGAAGATACGTCATACATGTTTGTTACTGGACCTAAAGTAGTGAAAACAGTTACAGGTGAAGATATTTCAGTAGCTGATTTAGGTGGTGCTGATGTACATGCTTCAAAATCTGGTGTTTCTCATTTCAAAGTTGAAAACGAAGAGGAAGGTTTGTTATTGATTCGTAAGCTTATTTCATATTTGCCTCAAAACAATATGGAAGAAGCGCCTGCTATAGAATGTAACGATCCTATTGATCGTTTGGATGATCAATTAAATACAATTGTTCCTGATAATCCGAATTTACCTTACGACATGAAGGAAGTAATCTTCTCAGTTGCTGATGAAGGTGAATTTCTTGAAGTACACCGCAATTACGCTAAAAATATTATTACTGGTTTTTGTCGCTTAGATGGACAATCGGTTGGTGTTGTGGCTAATCAGCCAAATTTCTTAGCTGGTGTTCTTGATTGTGATGCATCCCGTAAAGCGGCTCGTTTTGTACGTATGTGTGATGCGTTTAATATTCCAATTCTTACTTTGGTTGACGTTCCTGGTTTCTTACCTGGTTCAGGTCAGGAGTATGCTGGTATCATTACGCATGGTGCTAAATTAATGTTCGCTTATGGTGAAGCCACTGTACCTAAGGTAACTGTAACTATCAGAAAATCCTATGGCGGTGCTCACGATGTAATGTCATGTAAACAATTACGTGGTGACTTTAATTATGCTTGGCCAATGGCAGAGATTGCTGTTATGGGTGCTAAGGGAGCAATTGAAGTACTTGAAGGTCGTGCTATCTCTAAGTTAGATACTGACGAAGCAAAAGCTGAATACGCTGAGAAAAAGATAGCTGAATATGAAGAAGCATTTGCTAATCCGTATCAAGCGGCGTCTTATGGTTATATCGATGATGTAATTGAACCACGTAACACCCGTTTCCGTGTTATTCGTGCATTCCAGAATTTGCAGACAAAGAAGGTATCAAATCCTCCTAAGAAACATTCAAACATTCCATTGTAAAACTAAAGGATATGAATTTATTAATTGTTGATTCAATGACATGGACCATTACTATCTTGGGATGGTTCATTGTATTCGTAGCTTTGGTTTTTTTAATAGCCGTTTTTAATACCATTCCAAAAATTCTTAATTGGGATACTAAACGTATTTTAAGAAAGAAACGTGGTGTTGAGAAAGGTACAATTAAGAATGAGGATTTAATCATCTCAGGAGAAACAAATGCTGCAATTGCTATGGCTCTATCAATGTATTTCAATGAATTACATGATGAGGAGAGTAATGTAATCACTATAAAAGAAGTGAAACGTCGTTATTCTCCGTGGAGTTCAAAAGTGTATGGTTTTAATAATGTTAATTTCCCTAGATAACAGACATGAAGAAATTTAGTTTTACCATAAGAGGTAATAAATACGATGTTCACCTTAAAGATATTGAGGAAAATATAGCTCAGTTGGAAGTGAACGGAACACAATATGATGTTGAAATACATCAGGATGTAAAGAAGGCTAAAACACCTCGATTAGTTCGTAAAGAAGTGCAGCGTAAGCCGGGTGAAGGATTTATCACTAAGCAATCCGGTGCAAGTGGTGTTATTAAGGTGAACGCTCCACTTCCAGGCAGTATCTTTAAAATATTAGTAAAAGAAGGTGATGCTATTAAGAAGGGTGATAATTTACTTATAATGGAAGCCATGAAAATGGAGAATAATGTTCTGGCGGAAAAAGAAGGAACTATCACTTCAATTAAAGTTGCAGTTGGTGACTCCGTTCTTCAAAATGATCTTTTAATTGAAATGGAATAAATAGAGTTTTGGTTTTCTAATCGTTGAAAACTAAAGCGATTCCTAAATAAAATTATTTTATGAAACGAATTATCACTCTATTTGGTGTTTTCTCTGTTCTTTTAAGTCTTCAGTTTATTGGAGGGGGATTTGAGGCACACGCCGCTGAAGCCGGAGTTGTAGACCAATTTCTTAATAACGCTAATAATGGTTTGGATACTTTTTGGAAGTTTACAGGCTTTTATAACTTGATGCAATCACCTAGTAATCTAATAATGATTGCTGTTGGTTTGTTTTTTATCTTCTTAGCTATTAAGTACGATTATGAACCTTTATTATTAGTTCCGATTGGGACTGGTGTAATTTTAGGTAATATCCCGTTTGCAGAAGGTTATCAAATTGGCCTTTATGAAGAAGGTTCAGTACTTAATTATCTATATTTTGGTGTTCAACAAGGGGTTTACCCACCATTAATCTTCCTGGGTATTGGAGCAATGACTGATTTCTCATCGTTGATATCAAATCCAAAGTTAATGATATTAGGAGCTGCTGCTCAGGTTGGTATTTTTGCTACCTTCTTTGGAGCTTCGGCCTTAGGTTTTACGCCTCAAGAAGCTGGTGCTATTGGCATCATTGGTGGAGCAGATGGACCTACAGCGATTTTCTTGTCATCAAAATTGGCCCCAACTCTGATGGGAGCAATTGCGATTGCAGCTTATTCATACATGGCTTTGGTGCCGGTGATTCAACCGCCAATTATGCGTTTGATCATTCCTAAGAGAGAACGTTTGATTAAGATGAAACCTCCACGTGCAGTTTCAAAGACTGAGAAAATAATGTTCCCTATTATTGGACTTTTATTAACGACGTTCATTTCGCCATCGGCCTTACCTTTATTAGGTATGTTATTCTTTGGTAATTTATTAAAAGAATCTGGCGTAACTGAACGCTTGGCTGATACCGCTCGTAATTCAATGATTAATATTGTAACGATCTTATTAGGTATTACAGTTGGTGCTTCAACGCAAGCTGATTACTTTTTAACAACAGACTCACTTAAGATATTCGGCTTAGGGGCTGTATCGTTTATGGTTGCAACTGCTGGTGGATTGTTATTTGCTCGTTTAATGAATGTTTTCTTAAAAGGAGATAAGAAAATTAATCCTTTGATTGGTGCCGCTGGTGTATCGGCTGTTCCCGATTCAGCACGTGTAGTTCAGCACGAAGGTTTAAAGAATGATCCAAATAACCACTTGTTAATGCATGCAATGGCACCTAATGTATCTGGTGTAATTGGTTCTGCTGTAGCAGCGGGTATTTTATTATCTTTCTTGTTATAAAAAAGATTAACAACTTGATATATTTAAGCAGCCTCATTATTTGAGGCTGCTTTTTTTAGCTCTATACTTTTCTCAATGATTTCATCGATTAATGGAATGCATCGACCACAATTAGAGGCTGCTCCGGTATGCAATACCGCTTACAAACTAAAACGACCCCGATAATTATCGGGGAAAATCAATCTGTGCTTTTGTATCGGCATTAACCATTGTAATTAGCAAAATGATTTATCAATCATTTTGGAATACAATTGGTATAATTGAACCAACTCCAAACTAAATGCATTACTGATGGTAATGGCTTCTTTAATCTGATTCTCCCTAATGCCTTTACAAAGACATATCAAGCTACTCATATTTTTGTTTTTTACAAACGTATAAAATGATTATTCATGCACACAATTATCAAACTGGTATTATAGTTAGTGATGGAGTTTTAATAAAAATTAACAAAAAATGATACTTTTTTTGGTTGGCTACGGTAATTTTATATATTTGTATATGTATAAAGATACAAAATAACGAGGGTCATTGTAATTTAGATAGATTATTTATAGATCATCGTTTTTAATTAGCTTATTGTTATAAATTGATATTTTGTTATTTTTGCACATGTTAATCGCCAAATTAAATTTGACATTTGTTAAGAAATTACAACAACAAAACACACACCTTTATCGCCATTATTAATTTAAACCTTTAATCAATGAAAAAAAGAAATCGCCAAAAAATGAATCAAGGAGTAATTCTACTCACTTGACCTTGTTGGTTCAAAACTGAACCATATACCTTTTTTAAACATGTTATTCTTTTGGTATTACCTTTCGTCAGAGGTATGTCTATGAGTAAAGATGCATGTTAGTTTAATTATTCTTTATCACTATTATTAATTTAAACCTTTAGTTTTATGCGCAGATTAGCATTAATCTTGTCCCTGTTTGTCTTTGTGGGGATGAATGCATTGTTAGCACAAACGAAGACCATTACTGGTACTATAACTGGTAGTGAAGACGGAGAACCCATACCTGGTGTATCTGTTGTAGTTAAAGGAACAACAATTGGTACCATTACACGTGTCGATGGTACTTACTCATTAAGTGTTCCTGAAGATGCCACTAATTTATTGTTTTCTTTTGTTGGAATGACAACGGAGGATATTGCAATTGGTGGAGAGTCCGTAATTAATGTATCGATGGTTTCAGAAGCCATTGGTGTTGGTGAGGTTGTTGTTACAGCCTTAGGACTTGAAGTAAGTAAGGATAAGATGGCAAGTGCCACATCGACGATTAAGTCTGATGCCCTTGCAAATACTGGTGAATCTGGAGTTATTCAAGGTTTGGCTGGTAAAACATCTGGTTTATCTATTGTGAAAAATACAGGTGACCCAGGTGCTGGTGCTTACATTCAAATTCGTGGACAAAACTCGATTACAGGTAGTATTCAGCCTTTAGTTGTTGTGGATGGTGTGCCTATGATTAATTCATCTCGTGGTGGAGATATCGATGGTGTTGTTCAGCAATCACGTATGAATGACTTAAACCCTAATGATATTGAATCAGTTGATGTACTTAAAGGAGCAGCGGCTGCTGCAGTTTGGGGTACTCGTGCTGCCAATGGTGTAATAGTAATTACAACAAAAGCTGGAAAAAGTGGAAGTGCAAAAAAGATTAATGTGAATGTTTTTGCAAATTTCTCTTGGGATAAAGTAAGTACAGAGTTTAAGAAACAAGGTATTTATGGTCAAGGTAGATATGGTAGTTTTGAAGCTAACCGTGGTGAAAGCTGGGGTGACAAAATTAGTGAACGTGCTGGTGGTGATGATTTAGTTGATACTAGTGGTGGCTACTTTGAATCTGTTGGTGGAGCAAAATATTACCCTATAACGGAAAAGCGTTCTACTAACGTTTATAATGACGCTAATAGAGATCAAGTATTCCGAACAGGATTTACTAGTGAAATTGGTGGTAGTGTAACTTTAAACAATGACAGAAGTTCTTCTTTCATTAGTTTATCTAACTGGGATCAGCAGGGTGTAATTAATGGTAACTCGGATTATAAAAGAACTACCTTAAGAATTAATTATACTTCAAACCCTACTGATAATGTGCGTTTTAAGTTAAATACCTTTTATTCTGGTATTACTAGTGATCGTGTTCAGCAGGGATCCAACTTAAATGGTTTATATTTAGGTTATTTACGTACTTCGCCTGACTTTGACAATACCCATTATAAGGGTACTTATTATGGCGCAGATGGCAAACCTAGTTATAATGCACATCGCTCGTATCGTCGTTATTTAGGTGATCGTCCTCCTACTTATAATAACCCGGGGTGGACAATTAATGAGCAAGTTAATACATCTACCGTTCAGCGTTTGATGTTGAATCCTGAAGTACAGATTGATCTTCTAGAAGGTTTAAATACCTCTTCAAAGTTAACAGCAAGATATGGACTTGATTTATCTAATGATAAGCGTCATACTTTCTTCCCTGTTAATTCAGCCGCAGATTTCTCATCTGGTTATTTTGAAGAAGAGTATTTAATTGAAAGAGAAAGTACTTTAGAAGCATTTGTCAGAACGGTTCATAATTTAGGAGAGACAAATTTCTCATGGATATTAGGAACCCAATACAATACTCGTAATTATAATTATTTGGGTGGTTCAATGTCAAACTTTATCAATACATTAGATCAGATTTATGATTTTGATAATGCATCGGATAATTTAAAAACACCTTCGAAATTTGAAGAAGAACAAAGAACATTTGCTGGTTATTTAGTGGCTAACTTGGAGTTGTGGGATCAATTAATTTTGGATGCAACGGTTAGAACTGAGAAATCTAATGCCTTTAAGGATGCGATTGTGTATCCATCTATTTCAGGAGCTTGGCAATTTAGTAAAGCTATGGAATCAAATTCCATTCTTACTTTTGGTAAATTAAGAGCTTCGATTGGTACTGTGGGTGTTGAGCCTCCATTATATGTTTCGCGTACTGATTATGTTCCTGGTTCAGTGGGATCTGGTTGGGGAGCAACTTTGGATGCATCTCAATATAGTGGTGGTTTACAGCGTTCAACTGTTGAAGGAAACCCAAATATTGAACCTGAAAAGAAAACAGAATTTGAAATAGGTACGGATATGAGGTTCTTAAATGACTATTTAAACCTTAGTTTTACTTATTACCAAAACGAAACCGTAGGTGCTATTTTTGCAGTTGATGTACCTGCTTCTACCGGATATACAAGTAGATTTGAGAATGCAGCAACCTTATCAAATAAAGGTATAGAACTAGATCTTACGGGTACGCTTGTTCGTAATGGTGATTTTAAATGGGATGTTCTATTTAATTTCTCAAAGAACAAAAATATGGTAGATGATCTTAAAGGGGTAAAATCAATTTTCTTGAATGGATTTACAGGAACTTCATCCAGAGCGGTAGAAGGGCATGCACTTGGAACTCTTTGGGGAGGAAAATGGGCACGTACTGCTGATGGTAAATTAGACTTGGATGAAAATGGTTTCCCTCAGCAAGCTTTAGAAGAAGGTGTAATTGGTGATCCAAACCCTGATTTTAGAGCTGGTTTAGGTACTACTTTATCTTTTAAAGGTTTATCCTTAAATGTATTATTTGAAACATCGCAAGGTGGTGATATGTGGGCTGGTTCTGAAGCAGTATTACGTCACTTTGGTATTTCTCCTCGTACGGCTAATGAAGTTACTTTAGGAGCTGATATGCAAAACTATTGGGGCGAGACTATTGCTGCAGGTTCAACTGTGCGTGGTAATGTTCATAATTTTGGCGGAGGCGATGTACTTCTTGATCAGGCATGGTACACTGGTTTAGGTGGTGGATTTGGATCTGTATCCGAAGACTTTATTCATGATGCTTCTTACATTCGTTTACGCGAGATATCAATGACTTATAGTTTACCTAAGAGCATTATTTCTCCATTAAAATTACAAAATGTAAATGTAAGTTTAATTGGACGTAACTTGGCTTTATGGTCTGATTTTGCTGATGAGTTTGGAGTTGATCCTGAGACAAACCTTACTGGAGTGTCTAATGGTCGTGGTTTGGATTATTTTACCAATCCAAGTACACAATCGTATATGGTAAAAATTAATATTGGTTTCTAAAGAGTTAAAATATGAAAAAGTATTATATATTGTTCATTACGGCTCTGTTGATGCTAAACGCTTGCAACAAAGTTGAACTAGAAGAAGTGGATCCGAATAACTTTGCGGATTCTTCGCCCGATTTAATGATAAATGGACCGATGCTTGCAAATACTCTCGTAGTTGAGGGTGAGTTAGCACGAATGGCAAATATTTTTACAAATCAATTTACTGGAGCGGATCGTCAGTATATTTCGTTTAATAGTTACAATGTGACCGCTGGTGATTTTGATAATATTTGGGGTACAACTTATGCCGACGGTATTGGTCAGTGTCGATTGATTCGTGATAAAGCTATTGCTATTAAAGAAGTGGAACTTGAAGGAGTTGCAATGATTGTTGAAGCAAGTTTGGCTGGTACAGCAGCTTCTGTATGGGGCGATATTCCATTTACTGAAGCGGGGAATAAGGAAATGTATCCACAACCAAAATTTGATAAGCAATTAGATGTTTATATTGCTTTACAAGATTTGCTTGATGTAGCTATAACAAAAGTTGGAGATTTAACTTATGAACTATCAAAAGAAAATCCTAATTTAGGTAAGGTTTATGAAGCTATTGATCCTGCATATAGAGATGCATTGATGTGGAAGGAAGTTGCTTATTCTTTAAAGGCTAAATTTTATTTAATCGTAGGGGATTATGCCAATGCTAATGCTTATGCTAAAATGGGTATAGCTTCGGCTTCTGGTGACTGGATGGCTTACCATCCAGGTGATTCGTATCCAAATAATATTAGTGGAGCTCAGAATATTTATTTTGACTTTTGTGCTTGGAACCGTGACGGTTACATGGATGCCAGTGATGCTTACTTACCTAGTGTTTTGACATCGCGTAATGACCCACGTATGGATCATTATTACATTGACTGGTGGACTGCTGATGGTAGCTTATACCCTTATGCATGGACTGGTGGTATTTTTGATGCTGGCTCTCCATTCCCAGTTGTCACTTATTATGAGATGCAGTTAATTATTGCGGAAACAGAATTGATTGCAAATTCTGACGCTGGTGCGGCATTAACTGCTTTAAATAATGTACGTACATATTGGAGAGACCGTTATGGTGAAGAGTCCGATTATCCTGCTTATGTTGCTGGTGATTTTGCTGATGACGCGGCTTTATTGACGGAAATTTTAACTGAGAAATACATGTCGATGTATGGTCAGATTGGTGCTTTTGATGATATCAGAAGAACAGGTAATTATTTAAATATTCCATTAAAGACTGGTCAGAGTGAATTACCTCAGCGTTTTGTGTATCCACAATCTGAAATTGATTCTAATGGTAATACACCTAAGGTTGAGAATATTTTTGTAAAAACAGAAGCAAATTCTGGAGTATATCCAGGTGTATAAATAATATTGAACTTACTAACTTTTAAGCTGTGGTGGGACGTAGATTAAAGGTTTAGTTGTGTGAGGAAGGGGTGCTGAGGAGCGCCCCTTCTGTTTTTTATACCATCTTGTTACTTAACCTTCAATGGTTGTCCCGAAACCATTAAAGTAACTTCATTTGCTTTAGAGGCAATGTGCTGATTCATCCAGCCCTGTAGATCGGTAAATTTTCGTTGGATTTCATTATCAGAAGTACCACCTAGGCCTATTTCGTTGCTTACAATTATAAAAGTCGCATCAAATTGTAGTAGTTTTTCGAATTCTACCTTTGCTTCCTCTAATGATAAGTCAACATTACTGTTATTATCAAAAAAGAAGTTGGTGAGCCATAATGTAATACAATCTATTAGCACAACTCGGCCGTTTAAGGCATGTTTTGAGAGGTACTTCTCTTCCTCAATATTTTCCCATTGCGAGCCACGATCGTCCTGATGGCGTTTAATACGTTTATGATGCACATCATCCCATATGCGTGAAGTAGCTAAATATATAGGATTGTCACTTAGCTCTAATGCTAATTTTTGTGCATATGAACTTTTACCTGAACGTTGTCCGCCTGTTATAAAGATTATTTTTGACATATTTATTATTTACCACAAAGGAACGTAAAGTTTTTTTCACATAGTCCTTAAAGAATATTTTTCTACATTGTGTTCCTTCGTGTTGTCCTTTGCGCTACTTGGTGGTTAATTTCTACCACAAAGATCACAAAGTTTCTTTCACAAAGAATCACAAAGAAATATTTTCCTACTTCGTGTTCCTTCGTGTTGTCCTTTGCGCTACTTAGTGGTTAATTTTACCACAAAGTACAC
>NZ_JBNGOY010000082.1:0-10693 GCF_050589805.1 Carboxylicivirga fragile
TCCAAAATGATTGATAAATCATTTTGCTAATTACAATGGTTAATGCCGATACAAAAGCACAGATTGATTTTTTTATCAATCGTTTTGGTTTGTAATCGGTATTATGCCACCTTACACTTAATATTAATACACAGCCGAATGCCGATAAATTAATAATAGCGTCAAATGCAAAGCAAATTAAACGCTAATATCATTAACAAATCGGTATTACCCTTTTTTATATTATTTTTGATGGGGCAAATAAAAATAGACGAACCGAATATTAATTGAAATCAGAAGCATGTCTTTTCTAAAATTCTTAATAAGTAAAGTTTTTCTTAAAAACATAGCCATGGCAGTGGGCGCAATTGCCCTTTTGTTGATTGCTACATTCATAACAATCAGCATATACACCCACCATGGCGAATCGTTTGCTGTTCCAAACCTTAAAGGTTTAAACGAAGAACAATTTAGTGAACTCATTAAAGAAAAAGATCTACGATACAACATAATCGATTCGGTTCACATTAAAGACTTTATGCCGGGTGCTGTTGTTGAACAATTGCCTGATGCTGGTAGCATGGTAAAGGAAAATAGAACGATACACGTTACCATTAATGCCATCTCGCCCGAACAAGTACAAGTACCAAACCTCATTAATTACTCGCTTCGTAACGCTAAGGTAATACTAGAATCATACGGCTTAAAAACAGGCAAGCTAATTTATATACCAAGCGAATTTACCAACGAAGTACTTGGTCAGCATTATCAAGGAAAAGCGATTGATGTGGGGACATCTGTTCTTAAAGGTTCAGTCATTGACTTATTAATAGGTAAAGGGCTAAGTCACGAAAAAACTAACATCCCTGATCTAACAGGACAATCCATCGATGAAGCACGTCATTTCTTGGTTTCACAATCGCTAAATGTTGGAGCTACCATTTTCGACACATGTGTTGTTACATCAGATGATTCTTTATTTGCATTTATCTGGAAACAGCGTCCGAAACCAGAACCGGGATCTCGCCTCCCCTTAGGTTCATCCATTGATATATGGTTGAGTACTGATTCAGCTCGAATATTACCTGACAGTTTGCTAACACTCACCGATTCTTTACAGATTGATGTAGAACAGATTGAGCCAACAGATGAAGTGATAGACGAAAACATTGAAGAATTCTAAGAAAGAAAAGGATGACTGAACATACAAATGAGGAGATTGATGAATTAGACGAGAACAATGAGCTTTATGAGCATCATCGTTTTGTAACAGATCCTGGACAAAATCCTTTGCGCATTGATAAATTTTTGGTTAATCGCATCGAAAATTCCTCTCGAAATAAAATTCAAGAAGCGGCAACAGCAGGTAACAT
Organism: Carboxylicivirga fragile; assembly: GCF_050589805.1. Lineage (NCBI taxonomy): Bacteria > Pseudomonadati > Bacteroidota > Bacteroidia > Marinilabiliales > Marinilabiliaceae > Carboxylicivirga > Carboxylicivirga fragile. Next base: position 1,353 of record NZ_JBNGOY010000082.1, read on the forward strand.
TCGTGTTAACGACAAAATAGTTAAAGCCAATTACAAGATTAAAGCCAATGAGGTAATTACGATTGTAATGTCTTTTCCGCCACGTGAATTAAAAATAATTGCAGAAGACATCCCTTTGGATATTATTCATGAAGATGACTCTCTCATTGTTTTAAATAAAAAACCAGGCATGGTTGTTCACCCAGGGTATGGGAATTATACCGGCACCATGGTTAACGCTTTGGCTTATCATCTGAAAGATCTGCCACTTTTCAACTCTGAGGATCCGCGTCCTGGATTGGTTCATCGCATTGACAAAGATACATCTGGTCTTTTGGTTATTGCGAAGACCGAGCAGGCTAAGAACTTTTTAGCCAATCAGTTTTTTAAGAAAACATCAACACGCACCTATCGAGCCATTGTTTGGGGACAAATGAAGGAAGATGAAGGAACCATTGAAGGCAATATTGGTAGAAGTTTGCAAGATCGCAAACAGATGGCTGTTTTTCCAGAAGGTGATAGAGGTAAACCAGCCGTAACACATTATACAGTTTTAGAACGCCTCGGATATGTTACTTTGGTTGAATGTCGTCTGGAAACAGGACGTACACACCAAATACGAGCCCACATGAAACACATTGGTCATCCACTGTTTAACGATGAGCGCTATGGTGGACATATGATTTTAAAGGGTACAACATTCACCAAATACAAGCAATTCGTACAGAACTGTTTTAAGATATTACCGCGACAAGCACTACATGCCAAAACACTAGGTTTTGTGCATCCTGAGAGCAACGAATACATATCGTTTGACACTGAACTACCTCAAGATATGAGTGAAGCCATTGAAAAATGGAGGGGCTACATTTCAGGTCGCGATTTATAATTAGCAATTATGAAAAAAAACATTGGTATCATATATGGCGGCTATTCTTCAGAAATAATTATCTCTGAAAAAAGCAAAGATGGTGTCATGTCGTTTATTGACGAAAACCGATACAACAGATATCCAATCCTTATCACCAAAGAAAAATGGTGTGCCATTATCGATAATACAGAATACCCAATTGATAAAAATGATTTTTCATTTATTATCGATGAGGAAAAAATAACAATTGATTGCGCCTACATCACCATACACGGAACACCTGGCGAAAATGGCCTATTGCAAGGTTATTTCGATATGCTGGACATACCGCACACCACCTGTAGTGTTGAAGCCGCTGCCATCAGCTTCAATAAATTTGCCTGCAATACTTACCTAAAGGGTTTTGGCGTTGCTGTTGCCGACTCAGTATTGTTACGAAAAGGAAATGCCTATAACGGTACTGATATCATTAAATCACTGGGACTGCCATGTTTTGTGAAGCCCAATGCCGGTGGATCAAGTTTTGGCATTAGCAAAGTTTCAAATGCTGAAGATATTGACGCAGCCATTGAAAAAGCTTTCTCTGAAAGTAATGAGGTAATCATTGAACAATTTGTAGGCGGGATAGAGGTTACCTGCGGACTTTTCAAAACTCAAAAAGAACAAGTTATCCTTCCATTAACAGAGGTGGTAAGCAAAAATGAATTTTTCGATTTTGAGGCAAAATACACCGCCAGCAAGGTTGAAGAAATTACACCTGCTCGTATCGAAATCAAAGTGCGTGATCGCATCCAATCCATCTCATCGCTTATTTATGACATACTTGGATGCAAAGGCATTGTTCGAATTGACTACATTATTTCGGATAAAAAAATATTTATGCTTGAGGTAAACACAACGCCTGGCATGACAACAACCAGCTTTATACCGCAGCAGATTAAAGCGGCGAACCGAAACATTAGCGAGGACTTCACTTCCATTATAGAAGATGCTTGCTCAAAATAAAGGCACTTCATATCACAAAACAACAATGGCCCTTACATCAAATGCAAGGGCCATTGTTTTATCACTATTTATATTTTAATAAAAGGACTGTGCTCCTGTTGTGGTATATGTTGTAACAACAATAGGGCCTTTACCAAACTTATTCTTCTTCTTTTTAGCTTTTCCATAAACAACGATCATGCCTTTTTCAGATTCGCACAAAAAGCTTAATTCCGATTTATCATGATCTAACTTCAATTTAATCTTTCCTTCGGTTGTTTTAAATGTTGATGATGCCGTCATCTTAACACGGTTACCAACGACTGCTCCCTTGGTTGAATTCAAATCAAAAACACCTTCAACATTAAACAAATTAAGGGTTCCTGCATTTGATAATGAATAGAAAGTTCCTTTGGCATCAGATAACTTTAAAGCACCCGATTTAGTCTTCATCTTCACATCACCTTCCACATCCTTCAAAGTTTGAGTACCATCAGTGGTTTCTGTGGCTAGTGCTCCATTAATTTGCTCAGCTAAAATGGCTCCACTATACGTTACCAAACTTGCCGATCCATTGATCTGTCGAGCAACCTGACTACCACCTTTACTCTTTGTCACCAGTTTACCTTCAATATTTTCAACAGTGATGGATGCTGATGTTGTACGAAGATTATAATCCCCTTTAACATTTGACACATTTATATTGCCTGATTTAGCCTCAGCCTCCACATTATTAGCAGTTAATCCTTTGACGGTAATATAACCCGAACCTGAATTAATGCTTAAATTAATCCCATCTGGCACCGTTAAATTAACAAAACCAGAATGTGAGGTCCAACCTGACTTTGGTTTCATAACCACTATATTTAACACATCTGCTTCCTGACTAACATTTACCTCGTAACCTTCTAAATCTTTGTTTGCCATTAGCTCAGTATCCAAAACAATAGTTGAACCCTTCTCAACCAATACCTTGCAAAAATCAGCTATTACATTGATGGTTTTAACACCAGAATACGTTTCATTGGCACTGAATACCTGAGTTAAACTCTGGGCATAACTTGTTGCTACTAAAGCGAACAAAAACATCAAGGTGTAAACTTTCTTCATACTTATATATTTTTTTATTAGCTATTATTTATCTCAATAAAAACCTAGACTTATCGCTATTTCATACGCTGATATCTTATAAAAGTTTCCTGCAGAAGCTTATAGTTTTTAACAATAAGAAAACCAGCATCAAAAAATTTAACTTAATTATTGGCGCTTCGCCCAAACCCGACTTCATTTCTTGTCTTAATACAAGAAACGAAGCAAAGAAACCCGATAGCTATCGGGTCAAGGCGACACCCACTTCACTCATAAAACTATGGTAATTGTACTGAAATCGTTTAAACTCGCTACGCTCAAACAAAAACGATTTTTAACCGTCCAATTAACCTTGTTTTATGGTTCACCGGCTGAGGCCACTCTATATACATTGGCACTTTCAGGTAGTTTCAAATTAGATAACGCAGTTGTGACATATAAAAAATCCCGCTCTAAGGCGGGATTTAATAATATATGTATTTAAAAGACTAGTCTTCCATATAACTTTCAATAGGCTCGCAGCTACAAACTAGATTTCGATCTCCGTAGGCATCATCCACACGCGCTACATCAATCCAAAATTTATTTTCACGAATCCAAGTCAATGGATAAGCAGCCTTTTCACGACCATAAGCATGATTCCAATCATCAGAAACAACCTTATAAGCTGGGTGAGGTGCATTCTTCAATACATTATCCTCCTTATCAGCGGCACCACTTTCTACTTCTTTTATCTCAGCATAAATTCCCTTCATGGCTTCAATAAAGCGATCCAATTCTTGTAACGACTCACTCTCGGTTGGTTCAACCATCAAGGTGCCATATACCGGGAATGATAAGGTTGGTGCATGGAAACCATAATCCATCAAACGTTTAGCTATATCGGTCTCCGAAATACCCGAATCAGCTTTAAAGTGACGACACTCCAAAATCATTTCGTGAGCCACACGACCATTGGTACCAGTATAAAGAATACCATAGTCATCCTTCAAGGCTGTTGCCATATAGTTAGCGTTCAAAATCGCCATTTTGGTAGATTTAGTTAAACCTTCTCCACCCAACATTTTGATATAACCATAAGTAATTGGCAATACACTTGCACTTCCCCAAGGAGCTGCGGCAACTGCAGTAATCCCTTTACGATTATTGTCAACAACCGGATGCGCTGGCAAGAATTCAACCAAGTGCTTAGCAACACCAATTGGGCCAACACCAGGTCCACCACCTCCGTGAGGGATAGCGAATGTTTTATGTAGATTCAAGTGACAAACATCGGCACCTATGAAACCTGGGCTAGTTAAACCAACCTGCGCATTCATATTAGCACCATCCATGTATACCTGACCTCCATTATCGTGAATTATCTGGCAAACTTCGATGATAGACTCTTCAAACACACCATGCGTTGATGGGTAAGTCACCATCAAACATGATAAAGTATCTTTATGCTTTTCTGATTTCTCACGTAAATCAGCTACATCAATATTTCCTTTTTCGTCACACTTAACAACCACTACTTTCATTCCGGCCATAACAGCACTTGCAGGGTTGGTTCCGTGAGCCGACGAAGGTATAATGGCTACATTACGTTGCTCTTCACCACGACTCTTATGATATTCCTGAATCACCAATAACCCAGCATATTCACCAGCGGCACCAGAGTTAGGCTGTAAACTAACATCAGCAAAACCTGTTATCTCCGACAAATCTTCGCGTAATTCATCCATCATTAGATGGTAGCCTTTAGCCTGATCGGTAGGAATAAAAGGATGCAGTCCGTTAAATTCGATCCAACTCAAAGGTAACATCTCAGTAGCTGCATTCAATTTCATGGTACATGAACCCAACGAAATCATAGAGTGTGTTAGTGAAATATCACGACGTTCTAGTTTCTTGATATAACGAACCATCTCAGCCTCAGAATGGAATTTCTTAAATATATCCTGTACTAAGAAATCACTTGTACGCTTAAATGCTTCCGGAATAATGCAAGCATCACCAATTGTACAGATTGTTGGCACACCTTTACCAGCTGCCTTAGCAAATACTTCAACTATCCAATTGATATCATCCAAGTTGGTTGTTTCATCAATACTCAAACCAACATCCCCATTTTCAAAATAGCGGAAGTTCATTTCAAGCTCAAGGCTTAAACGCTCAATATCTTCCAACTTCACCTTTTCAGGAATTGAGAAACGAATGGTATCGAAGTAATCTTTATTTAATTGCTTATATCCTAACTTCTCAATCTCTTCAGTTAACTGACAAGCTATTGAGTGTATACGCTCAGAAATTCGAGTGATACCATCTTTACCATGGTATACAGCATAGAAACCAGCCATTGTTGCCAATAAGGCCTGAGCCGTACAAATATTAGAAGTTGCACGCTCACGTTTAATGTGTTGCTCACGTGTTTGCAAAGCCATACGTAAAGCACGTTTGCCGTTCACATCTTTGGTTATACCAATGATACGACCAGGTAAAGATCTTTTTAAATCTTCCTTAGTGGCAAAAAATGCAGCGTGAGGACCACCATATCCCATCGGCACCCCAAAACGTTGAGTTGTTCCGAATACTACATCAGCACCCCATTCTCCCGGAGGTGTTAACAAGGCTAAACTTAATAAATCAGTTGCCACGGCAACACGACAATTATTGGCATGAGCTTTCTCAGTTAAAACTTTGTAATCTTCAATCTCACCATTTGAATTAGGATATTGCACCATTAATCCAAAAGTATTGTCATCACAATCGAAAGAATTGATATCGCCAAATACCAGATTAACACCTAATGGTTTAGCTCTTGTAATCAGCACCTCTTTTGTTTGAGGCCACATATTTTCGTCTGCAAAGAAAGTATTTACACCTGCTTTAGATTGCGCACGACTACGTGAATTGAACAACATAATCATTGCTTCCGCAGCAGCCGTTGCCTCATCTAACAACGATGAGTTAGCCAACTCCATACCAGTCATTTCAGCAACCACCGTTTGGAAATTCAATAACGCTTCCAAACGTCCTTGAGAAATTTCAGCTTGATATGGCGTATATGAGGTATACCATACTGGATTTTCAAGCACATTACGAAGTATAACTGCAGGTGTAATTACATCGTAATAACCCATTCCGATGTAGGTATTAAACACCTTATTTTCTGCAGCAATATCATGAATCTTTCTGAAATACTGACGTTCTGTTAATCCACTGCTTACCGCCAAAGGCTGTTTAAGGCGAATAGATGATGGAACGGTTTGTTCGATGAGCTCATCAAGAGACGATACTCCAATTCGATCAAGCATAGTATTGATCTCATGATCGCGAGGACCAATGTGACGTGAGACAAACTTATCAGTTGCCATATTGTTTAAGTTTTATATCAGTTAACTATTGTTTCTTTTCTGATGTCAAATTGAAGAAGAAAAATAATCAATTTCAATGATTTTTGCTTGTTTATCTATTTTTTTCTTACCTCACAAACTCCTGCTATTTATTAAGTTAAAAACGGATTATTCATTCGCTCAAAACCAACCGTACTTGATGGTCCGTGCCCAGGATATACCACAACGTCGTCATCCAAACACAATATTTTCTCTTTTAGGTTGGTGATTAAGGCCTCATGATCACCACCTGGCAAATCAGTACGACCAATACTTTGACGAAATAAGGCATCGCCAACTATCGCAATTTTATCGGCTTCGGAATAAAACACTACTCCTCCTGGCGAGTGTCCTGGAACATGTATCACTTTTAGCTCAGAATTACCAAACTTAATGGTATCACCTTCATTTAGGTATATATCAATAGCTGGTGGATTTTCTTCCATTTGCACACCAAACTGCATGGCATAACTTTGCATCTGCTCTAGAAAGAATTCATCGCCTTGGTGCGCCTCTAGCTTTAAATTATATGTTTCGTGAATATATCGCGTACCAAATACATGGTCGAGATGACAATGTGTTTGCAATAAACGAACAGGCTTTAATTCATTTGCCGCTATAAAATCCGAAACATGCTTATTTTCCTCAGCAGATAAACACCCAGGATCAATTACAACACATTCTTTACTTTCATCCGACAAGATATAAGTATTTTCTTGCCACTGATTGATTGGTAATACATCAACTTTTATCATGCTTATAATTTAATTATTAACAACTCCCTTTAACATAGGAACAAAAGAACAAGCACCTAGTTGTTCCTGTTCAAAATCATTCTGCGAGATTCGTTTAATTCTGGTCATAACTTGTTCTTTATCACCCAAAGGAATAACCATTATACCGCCAATTTTTAATTGAATTAACAAGTCTTCAGGTACAAAGGGTGCCCCAGCGGTTATTATAATTTTATCAAATGGCGCATACGTTGGTAATCCCTTATATCCATCGCCCAAATAAAACCTGCCTTTATACCCAAGATTACTCAGCAACTTTGTTGATCGCTGATACAATTCCTTCTGCCTTTCAATGGAAAACAACTTTACACCCATCTCTATTAAAACGGCAGCCTGATAGCCAGATCCCGTTCCCACCTCTAATACTTTATCATCCGATTTAATCTCTAATAACTGCGACTGATAGGCTACCGTGTACGGCTGAGAAATTGTTTGGCCAGCTGCAATAGGAAAAGCTTTATCCTGATAAGCGAATGAAACAAAACTGCTTTCAAGAAACAAATGACGCGGAATATTGCCAATGGCATTTAAAACATTTACGTCATTAATCCCCTTACTCGCAAGCTCATTAACCAATCGCTTACGCATGCCCTTATGTCGAAAAGAATCAAATTGCTCCATAAGATGGCAAATTTACTTTTTTTTAAATACCTTATAATATATAGTTACATTAATCGTTATCACAATGTATGGGGGAGTTTAGTAAACTGAGCAAAAAATCGATTCATATTCTTTTTTTGTGCATTGATATTTTCATGGTCATTATTTTTACCGTGTATTCTGTCAGTGTGCTAAAAAATGATTTGCCTATTTTCTCAACTCAGTTAGCCCGGTTCATTCAAGACTCTATTAAAACACCCACAGCAATATTACTTTTAAGTGGCCTGCTATTTTTTATTCTGTATTTAAATGGAACCTATCGTCAGAATGCTAACTTATCATTTATCAAACATTTATCCATTATTAGCACCGCAGTACTTCTAACTTACGCCATACTGTTTATTCAATTTTTTGGTTTCTTGACCCTCTTCTCTTTTCAAAACGTCTGGACAACCTTCATCAAATTAGTGGCCATCAACATAGTAGGTCTAACAATACCGCATACAGTTATAATTATAACATTAAGAACTCTTATAAAAAAAGGTTATTGGACATTTGATACTATCTTAATTGGCACAAGCAATAATTTAAAGAACTCGCATGATGAGATTGTTCAATTAAGCAAAGCAAGCGGACACAAAATCAAGCAAATTCTATGCATTGATAACACTAAAATAAATGGCTTAGACAAAGAACAACCACACCTGTCCAATTATGAAGAAATAGATACCTATCTGGAGAAAACCAAACCTGACGAAATAATCATTGCTCTCTCAAATGACGAAAATAAACTGATCTTAAAATTTCTTTCTGTAGCTAAAATGAGAAACATAACTGTTAGATTAATTCCTGACCTAAGCGCAATACTAAAAGGGTTTGTAACATTAGATAATCCTTCAGCACAACCTTACATCACCATCTCAAATAAAACCTTACCTGTTTGGCAAAGTTTCGTAAAGAGATGTTCTGATATTTGCATTGCGTTAATAGGTATCGTATCAGTCCTTCCATTAATACCTTATATAATTTTTAGAATAAAAAAAGAATCTCATGGTCCAATATTCTACAAGCAAGAAAGGATAGGAAAGAATGGCAAAGCGTTTAAAATTTTGAAATTCAGAACCATGTATCAAGATGCCGAAAAGAATGGCCCATCTCTTTCTTCGAGCCACGATGATAGGATCACACCTTTCGGTAAAACATTACGTCGATGGCGTATAGATGAATTACCTCAATTCATCAATGTTATACTTGGCAATATGGCGATAGTTGGACCTCGACCTGAACGATCACATTACATTAACGAAATTTCAAAAGAAGCACCCCATTTTAGTCAAATATTGCACATACGCCCAGGAATAACGTCGCTAGGCATGGTAAAATTTGGTTATGCTGAAAATGTACAGCAAATGATTCAACGATTGGAGTTCGATATCATTTATATGGAAAATCTCTCTCTCTGGCTCGACTTGAAAATACTACTTTACACCATCCGAACATTATTAAGTGGAGAGGGGAAATAGTTCCGACAAAATATTGTTGGTATAAAAACGAGGGTGTCCAAAAAGTAAAAATCACAATTAGGTTACTTTTAATTTGTAATCAAATATCCTTTTTTACTACCCCTAAATCCCCTGAAGGGGACTT
>NZ_JBNGOY010000083.1:0-10472 GCF_050589805.1 Carboxylicivirga fragile
GGGGTCTAATTTGAAATAAAAAACCAAACGCCCAATAAATGGGCGCTGTAGAAGAGAATTTTATGAATCCCGACTTTAGTCGGTTAATAGTGTTTTTTAATAAAAAATATACCTTTGCTAATTATTATGAGCCGTTAGTCATACAAGATTGTTGGTTCATAAAGAAAAGTAACCAAAAGAGAGCTATAAGCGTAATCCAAATAAGGCTTGATGAGCCTTGTTGTGATATAGAGTAAATTGAAGTGAAAAAATAGTGACCGTTAAATCAATAATGAAAAGATAATCGTTATTACTTAAGGCATTATTGCTTTTAGAATCAGAAGCTCTAAGTTTAGAATAGGAAAAAAAGTTTTATGAAGGATATATACGTAAATCAGATGTTAAGAAAATTTTTATGGCAAAGAGTTTTTACACTTTGCTTATTTATTAGTGTCTCAGTGCTGGGGTTGTTGGCGCAAAGCGGACCTGCGGGAATTGGTAATACTGATGGTAGCAATGGGCAACCTAAAGTTATTTTGTGGCTAGATGCAGAATCATTAAGTTTATCGAATGGGGATGATATTGCTACATGGAGTGATATGTCTGGTAATGGGAATGATCTTACGCAAACGGATCCGAGTTTTACTCCTATTTTTCGATCAGCTGCACTAAATGGCAAGGCTATTGCAGAATTTAGTAAATCCAACAATAGAATTAGAAGATTGAATTTTGATATGCCTCAAGATGAGAGTTCTATTTTTGTAGTTGCTAAAACATCGGATTCAGGTGAGGCCTATGTTTCTTATGCTGTGAGTAGTGATAATAATGAGTTTCTGCTCTTTGATGCTGCAGCACTTCGTAGTTACATAAGCGGATCTAATGTAGCTAGTTCTAAGGTTTTTGATACAGGTAATTGGCATGTTTTAAGCCACACTTGGGATAATACAAGTGGTTATGCAAATGTTTATAAAGATAACGATGTACCTTCCGCAAATTCTGTCAGTACAACATTAGTTGAGCAACTTGGATGCTTCGCTATTGGTGGAGAACAAGACGCCGTAGATGGAGGTTATGATGCGGCTCAGGCATTTACTGGTGATATAGCTGAAGTTATTGTCTATGATAAAAAACTAAGCATTGCAGAAGTAGCCATTGTTAATAACTATCTTAATCTTAAATACGCAGCATTAGATACAGATTTTCCAATTGCAAATGATGGATTTAATAATGCCAATGCAGGAGCTCATATAAATGACTTTGGAGGTACTGGTGTTGAAAGTGATGGAGCTTCTATCACGTATTCAACATCTGGACTTGAATTGCAAAGTGATAATTTGTCTTCAGGAAATTATGTATATGCTGCTCATAACGGAGTTGTAAATAACTTAACGAATATTCAAACAGGCCTGACAAATGCGGATGGGGCTTGGGGACGTAGCTGGTATGTGCAACGAATTGGAAGCTTTGACCCGCAACTAACATTTAACCTTGATGGTTTTGAGAATGGGAAATACTTCTCTTCAACAACTGACTATGTATTGCTTTATAAAGCAAGCGAAGGTGGAACATATACGGTTGTATCATCAGTAGCTAGTTTGAATGGTTCAACAAAAATAACTTTTACAGTTGATGATGGAATTTGGAATGATGGTTATTATACCTTAGGATCTACAGATCTCTCTTCAGCTCCACTTGAAGGTGTTGAGGGGGTAACGTATTATGCATGGCTTAATGATGATTGGGATAATTCAGACACCTGGTCTACACAAGAAAATAGCCACGTGCCTAATGGTTTAACGCCTACTACCTCACCAACTTCAGCCATTGATAAAGTGGTTATTAAAAATGGTGTTACGGTTAGTATAAGTACGAATAATAAATCAAACGCTATACTTGAGGTAAGAGGTACATTGAATCTCCAGTCCACTATAGGTCATAGCTGGGATAAAATCAATGGTATTGGCCGTATACTTTTGGAAACAGATGAATTTCCGGCAGGTGATGCAACGCGTTTTGTTAGTGCAGGAATGGATGAGGGAACAGTTGTTTATAAAGGTACTGGTTTTGATTTCTTAACTGCACGTGAGTTTTTTAATCTGGAAATAGAATTATCTACCTCAACTGATGTTCTGACCCTTTTAAATGATATTTCTGTCAACGGTAACTTATATATTAAAAGAGGTATATTAAATATTAATAATGCTTCTGCAACAAATGCACTTAATATAGATGTAGATGGTAATCTTTGGGTGCAAAGCAATGGATCAATTACTACCGGAACGGCAGATGCACGTCATCAATTAAATCTCTATGGTGATTTTACCAACAATGGCTCAGTGCGTTTTACCAATCGAACATCTCAAACGGTTGGGAGTGAAGCTACGGATGGTATAGTTGACTTTAATCTTCTTAGTACATCTTCCGATCAGGCTATCCAATTGAATGGCATAAGTAATTTTTACAGGATTGAAATAGATAAAGGGATTGACCAGACTTATATTGCGTCGATAGATGCCGATGATGCCAGTTATTTTAATTTATTTGGTTATGCTAATCAAAACCATACAGGAGACCTACCTTATCGCTCAACGAATGATAATGCTCTTGGTTTAGTAGCCGGGACTGTTAAATTAGGTGCAAACATTAGTATTCTAACCTTAAGTAGCAATGGTAATTATGATATACCAGAAAGAGCAAGGTTGTGGATTGATGGTGCAACTGTATTAAATAACAGTGGTTCAGCTACAGTTCCTTATGGTACATTTCAGATCTCTGGTGGATTGTTTGAGTCCAAAGTGTCAAGCGGAATAACGACTCGCAAAAATGGTTTGATTAAAGTTGAAGGTGGTATTGTAAATACTAATGTAATACGTACCTCGGTACTAGGTTCAACAAATGTTGGAGGCTATGTTCAAAGTGGTGGCACTATGAACTTAATAAGTGGTTCAATGAGTAGTAGTTACTATCGCTTTAGTATGACCTATCCCGGTAACGTATTTAATATGAGTGGTGGAACATTGAATATTCAACAGTCCGGTGGGCTCGGTGGTATATTTGTAAATTCTGACCCACAGAATATTAATGTAACAGGCGGAACGGTAATATGTAATGTAAGTACAGGAAGTGATTTCAATATCACATCAAAGGCTCCGTTCTATAATCTTCGATTAACCAATAGCGCTGGTAACACAAATAATCATGTTTTATCAAGTGCTTCCAATGTAGGAGGGTCTGAAAATGTAAGTGCACAACCATTGGTAGTACTTAATGACTTAAGTATTGAAACAGATGCCTTTTTATACCATAATGGTGAAGATATAAGCGTTGGGCGTAATTTCTCAATTGCAGAGGATGCTCAAAAGCAAACAGAGAATGGTACAAATAATTATGGACTGTGGTTTAGAGATAATGCAAGTGCGCATAATACTTTGACCTTTAACGGAACGGGAGATGGTGAATTTTACATTGGGCACAATGTGGATGATGCATATGAATTGTATTTATATAATGTAGTTGTTAATAAACCGGAAGCAAAAAAACTAACCTTAACTGGAGATACAAATAAGGAAGCTTCCAATGTTGGGACAGATTGGCATGCCCGATTATTTAGAGTTTTCAATAATATGTCAGTGGAATCTGGTCTTTTTGATCAAGGAGAGCATGCTATAAGGTTATATGGGCCATTAAATGTGAGCTCTGGTGCTCAATGCGGAGTGTATGAAGATGGTGTGACACATATTGATGCCTTAATTATGTTTAAGGATGCCAATATTGAAATAAACACCGAAGATGGAGCTATTCTTGGAAATATTAAAATGAATCCTGCTCCTAATACAGAGATCGTGTCGCTTACGAGTGATGTGATTATTAAGCGTATCAGTTATTATCATGGTAGAGTAAATATTGGATCACATAATCTAAAAGTGGATTATATACATCGTGGAGGTAGTACTAATCCCTATCGTGTTTCAGATGGTAATGCTAATACTGAAATGATTTTTGGAGCTGGCAATGCTTCTGATGGTGGGTTATCAGTTTTAATACCTGAAGGAACAGCTGACAATTCAAATCTAGCCTTCCCAATAGGTGTTTTGGGTAAGTATACTCCGGTAAATGTAAATGTGGCAAATGTGCCTACTGGTGGCGGATATTTGACAATAACTCCGGTTGATGCCGAGTTGCAAACAACAAATATTGCAAATGGTGGGAATATGCTGTCATATTATTGGAAACTTACTAATGCTGGCTTTACAACAAGTCCTGATGTTAAGTTTGTTTTTACTTACGATGAGGCTGATGTGCCAGCCCAGGAGAACCTGTTTGTTCCTGGGAAGGTATTATCTGTAGATCCTTATTCTCGCTTGTATATTGATGATGTTAGTAAGGTAGATGATAGCACAAATGAAATAACATATGATGATGGATCCGGAGGTAGATTTCCTTTGGATATAGCAAATTACACAGCAGGTAGGGAAAATCGTTTTACTGGTTCAGTATCTATTTTTTACACAAGGGATCATGGTAATTCAACAGGGACAGCAGCAAGAGAGCCGCGATGGACAGATCAAGCTACATGGACTCGAAATGATATCTTAGTCGATGCCAATGGCGACGGAACTATTGATGAAAAAGATTGGCATGATTCACGTCAGCCTGCAACTCCCAATGGTGGAGATGAATATCCTGAGGCAGGCGATATCGCTGTTATAGGTTGGGTGCCATGGACAGATACTAATAAACCTTCGCTTCAAGGTCAGCCTCATGGGGTTTGGATAGATAATACACAAGAGCAAGTAGCTGAATTGGTATTTAATCAAATGAAAGACGTCAGTGGGAATCCTACAGAAAGGGTATATCGTTCAGGGTTCCAGTTTAGACCTACTCTGTGTATTAATAACTGGAGTGGTGAGTTAACAGCAGATCTGGTTAAAGGAGAAGGAATGTTTTGGAACAGGATTGGAGATCCGGACTTTTCATTGATGGATATCGGTGATTTTGCCGCAAATGATTCTTCATATATAGTGTATGAAAACTTTAGTAATCCTCGTACTATAAATAATATTCCAGACGTAGTTCCGAATCTAGTATTAGCAAATGATGGTTGGGGTGGTAATGACTATGATATTACCATAGAAAAGGATATTACGACAAATGGTAACTTTGAAATTCTGGGGGATGCAAATATTCTTCTTCATAATGGTGCAACTGGAGATTTAAATATTGGAGAGAATCTTGTGTTCTTTCAATCTGATCCATCAGAAGGATCTCCATCCGGAGGTGGAGCTCAATTGCTTTTTGCTAATAATGGAACTGCTCGGACAGTTGATGTTGGCGGAGATATAGTTATGGATAATGATGCCAGTTTGATAGCTATTGATTCACCAACAACAGGTGGACTTGAACATAGTCTTAATGTTTATGGAAATATTTACCAAGCTTCAAATGGCGGCGGAATAGATGGTTTAAAACTTTGGACAGCTTCAAACGAAGACCGCGTTCTTTTATCTCTTATCGGGGATGAGAGTATGACTTATACTTATGTTGATGGAGATGTGCCTGACTTTTATCGAATTATAGTTGATAAAGGTACGAGTCAAACAGCAACTGCACAATTTGATGGTAACTTTACCCTAAATGGGCCAACCTCAGGTGTAGGCGTATCAAAAGCTCTAGAACTTAATAATGGAACATTTATCATAAACGATGCTTCCGTTGCTTTCGCTCTTACCTCAGGAGATGATGATTATTATATCCCAAGCTCAGCCGGTCTTCAAATTTTACAAGGAGCATTAACGGCCAATGGTAATTCCAATATAATTCTGGACGGTACATTGGATGTGAACAATGGCTCTTTGGATATGTCGGGTGGAGATAATAATATTGAATATTCTGCCTCGGGTAATGCAGTACTAGAGATTGGTACCACAGGTTCACTTACTGTTGGAGGTCAGGTGAGAGGTGCTTTAGCGGCTGATGAAGGAATACTTAAATACCGTCAAAGTGGCGGAAATGTTATTATTGGAGAATCGACGGCTTCTGAGGGAGGTCGTGGTGTTTTGGAAGTTCATAACGTTGGAAGTGAGTTTACTTTCACCGCCGGTACACTTGAAATTGTTCGACAACAAAGTTCACCTGTTCGGGCTGCATTGTATTTGCAACCTGATGTTAGCTCTGTAGGAAGTTCTATGACTATACAGCTAGGTAATGCTTCCACGCCTGCGTCACAAGAAATAGGCTTGCATTCATCAATTGCTCTTCCTAATGTTCACATTGACAATTCTAGTTCAAATAGTCCAGCCGTTAAAGTGTGGATCGAGGATTTAACCATTAATAATAACCTTGATATTGATTCGGGAGCGAGTTTTGATTGTGATGGACTGGACCTAACCATTGGAGGTAATTTAATTAATGATGGTAGTTTTACGCCTGGCGCAAATACTACAATTTTTATTGGTTCCATAGATCAAAGTATTACTGGGTCGTCAGATGTTACTTTTAATGACCTTGTGAAATCAGGAGAAAGTGAGTTAGAAATAAATGGAAATATTACCGTTGACGGGGTATTTACCTTAAATGGTTCATTATCGGATAATGACAATACGATAGCATTAAAGGGTAATTTTATCAATGATGGTAATCACATTTATGGTGGTTCAGGCTCAGGTATTATTATGAATGGAAGTTCTTTACAAAATATGTCAGGAACTGGTTCAGTTGGTAAGCTTCGTGTAAATAATATTGCAGGAGTTAAAGTGTTAGATGGATCGAATGTATTTATTAATAGTGAACTTGAATTAGAGTCAGGAGTGTTTGATATTGGTGGTAATCTCTTAACAATGGGACAAAATGCCACAATTAGCGATATTAATTCCTTTGGTGCATCTAATATGATTCAGACTACCAAATCATATGTTGACGCTGGAGTTAAGCAATTATTTAACTCGTTCTCAGGTCCTGGGACACAGGATCTGGTATTTCCGATGGGATCAAATGGCATTTATACACCAGTTGATTTTACAATTAACAGCATCACATCAAGCAATGGTAGTATTACTGTAAAAGCATCTCATGAGGTTCATCCAACAATAATTGATGATAGCGAAGCGCCGGATATTGAAATTGTGGATGAGGAAAATGCTTTGCAATTTTATTGGATATTACGAAGCGACCAGATTACTGATTTTGATGCCACGGTTAATTTTTATGGTAAAGATGAATTGGCATTAACCAATAGCCCGACTTATGAGCAGTCTGATTACATTACGGCTCGCCTCTTAAATGATGGTTCTTTTGAGTGGACAAAACATGGTCAGGATACCTATGATGAGACTACTGATAAACTAACATTTACATTTGCTGGGACAAATGATATAGGGATATCGGGTGATTATACTGCAGGAGTTGAGCCGCAAACAGCAACTAAAAAAGGGGCAATTCCTGATGAGGTTCCTGTTTATACGACTATTTCAGATGGTAACTGGGCAGATGCCATATGGTCACCTATTGCTCCAGCAGGAGGTCCGCAGGGAGCGCGTGTGGAGTTGAATCATAATGTAAGCATGTCAACTAATTTTGTTACTGCGTATACAACTACAATTAACAGTACAGGCCGACTAAGCCTAGGTAGTTCTTATGGACATCGACTAGGAGATATATACGGAACTGGTGTTCTGCACATATCGGATGGTGCGATGCCTTCAGCATCTTATAATGATTTCGTGACAGCAAGTGGAGGAACCTTCGATTTTGATGGCACATTAGATTATTCAGTATTAAGTAATTTCATCGAAGTGAATAACGTAATATTTACGGGTACAGGTGAAAGGCAGTTGCCCAATAGTAACCTTAATATTCATGGAAATGTTGAAATATCAGGGGCTGATGCTGATCTAGTCTTGGTAAACTTATATAATAAGTCGTATTACGTTGAAAAGGATATGACATTAACCACAGGAGGTTTTACTGCTGGAATTGATGATGCAACATTTACTTTTAATGGAACAGCTCCCCAAAATTTGCTTGGAGATTTTACTTCAACAAATGGGTTTAATAATTTAGAAATTAATAATGTGGCAGGGTTAACCATTGGTAATCCGGTTGAAGTAACAAATAAACTTATTCTTACTAATGGGTTAATAAATACGACTACAACTAACATATTAACTATAACAAACCCTGCTTCTTCAGGGGTGACAGGTGGTGGAGTAGGTTCATATGTTGATGGGCCTTTAAGAAAGAGAATACCAAACAATGATACTTTTGAATTTCCAATTGGAAATAATGCGCGTCTTGGTAAAGTTGGCCTTTCCAGTATTCAATCTGGAACTACAGGTATTTGGGAGGCTGAATACGTAGCAGCAAATCCATCAACCGGTGGGTATGATCCGGACATCTATCAGGCACCTATTAATTATGTTAGTAGAGGTGAGTATTGGAGAATTCTAGGTCCAGCAACAGCTGAAAGTAATGTGACAATTCGCTGGGACAATACAAGTGGTGTGTCGGTAGATGCTAATGAGCGTAACAATCTAAGAATTGTTGAGTGGAAGGACTTGGTAACAGATGAATGGCAGGATGTTGGTGATGATATTGTGGATGGAGGTGCAACAAATGGAACTATCACTAGTACTAGTTTATCAACATTTAATGAGTTAACCGAAGGTAATATATTTACATGGGGATCGATCACTCCAAGTTCTATTTTTGATTGGTTGGGTGGTGATACTGGTTTCGAAACTGATTGGTTCCGTCCGGCAAACTGGAGTCAGGGATCAGTGCCTAATATTAGTTCTGATGTTGAAATTGGGGTAACTGCTAATCAGCCGATAATTCTTGGTAATGCATTTGTTAAAGATCTAACGCTTGATCCAAGTACAGTAATAACAATGTCTCCAGGCAGTCAATTTACCATTGATGGTAATTTAATTAATAATGGATTATTGACTGTGCAAAATAACAACTCAGATAATATGTCATCTTTCATAAATAATGGAACGATTTCTGGAGTTGGAAATGAACGTGTCGAATTTACTTTTGATCCAGGGCGATATTGGTATATTGGTTTACCATTGAATGGGGCTACAGGAGGTGATTTTTATGCTTCAGATGATTCGCGTGGTTTCTTATATCAGTACGAAGGAGGCTGGTCAAAGATAGCTAATGATAGTTTTTCTTTTGATACGGAGCCATTAAGGGGATTTTCAACCGGTTTTATAAATTCTGAACTTATTACATTAGAGGGGCGTTTTAGATATTCAAACTATTCACACTCGATACAGACAGGCTGGGAATTAGTTGCGAACCCTTATCCATCATTTATTGATGTAACTATTGTGGGTGCATGGAATTTTGATGATGTAGCGGAAACGATATACACACGTACTACTCACTCAAGTGTACGCGATGTAGCTACCTACAATCTTACAACTGGAGAGTCAGTAAACGGAGGAAGTAAGGTAATTGCTCCAATGCAATCATTTTGGGTTAAAGCTAATAAGAATGGCAACTTTGGTATTAATAAAGAGGCTAGAGTCCATTCAGTAGCGAAATTAAAATCTTCAGCAACTTTATCTGATGTTTTTAGAATGAAGTTGGATAATGGATTATTTGAAGATGAATTGGCAATGGTGCTTCGCCCTAATGGCAGTCATATCTTTAGTATAGTTGATTCCGAGAAAAAGATTGATAATAACAAGGATGTCGCTTATTTGTATTCGTTGAAACAGGGTAAGCGAGTTGCTGTTAATCTTTTACCAGAAGCGGACGTTATAGAAAAAGTTTCACTTGGCTACAAGGTGGATTCAGATTGGACTGGTAGTTTAATTCTAAAAGCTACTAACTTAGGAGATTTCGATGCTGATATCCCTATTTTCTTAGAGGATAAGCTGCTTAAGATCTTTGTTAACCTTAGAGAAGAAGGTCAGTATGAGTTTAATCCGACTATAGCTCAAAATGAAGAAAGGTTTGTAATTCACTTTACAGACGCTTCTATAGCAACGGATATTGATGAGCATCAAGCCCCAAATGATTCAGGAATTCGGATATGGGGTGATCTTATAAATGGCTATGTGCATATTTCGGATGAATTACTTAATGAGTCAGAATCTGATGGTCGAATTAACATTTATAGCATGAATGGCATATTGATAAAAACCATTCCTTTTGAAGGTTTGAAAACAAGTTTTGTTTTACCAGAGATGGCCGGTGTCTATATTATAGAGGCAAGAGTTGGAGATGCTAGGCAAACTCAAAAGATCGTTAAGGAAGTTAATTAAGGAAATATAGATATTAAGCAAAGCGGAAGGCTGAGAATTTATTTTCTCAGCCTTTCGTTGTTTGCAGCAGAAAATAAAAGTGTAGTGTGATTTTGTCTGCGTATTTCTATCTGTAATGATTAAACCTGAATTATTCATTAGGAATCATTTTTTTATGATGAACTAATGGATCCATGAAGGTTAACCCCGATTTAGAAAATCACCATTTTGGTATTTTCA
>NZ_JBNGOY010000084.1:0-10303 GCF_050589805.1 Carboxylicivirga fragile
GGTCTAATTTGAAATAAAAAACCAAACGCCCAATAAATGGGCGCTGTAGAAGAGAATTTTATGAATCCCGACTTTAGTCGGTTAATAGTGTAAAAATTTAATTTAAGAATTGACTTTTATGTAGCGACTTAATAAATTTATAATACTGCTTAGTTTTCCAGTATTATGAAAAGACGATACGCATTAATTGGTATACTATTATTATCCTATTTAGATATTGTTATTGCGCAAGATTTAAATTATACTGGCCCAATCAGTCATTCCATGGCTAAAACTAAAACCATGGACCATACGGTTTGGAGCACATTAAGCAATGCTTCAAATACAGCCTACCTGAAACACATAACCATAGCGGCCGCGTATCAAATGCCGCATAGTATAAAAGAATTAAGTTCCCGGGCAATTGTTGCCGTTTACCCAAGTCAATTGGGAAGTTTTTCTGCTTTAATTAATCAAAACGGCTATCATAAAAGCCAACTTTCAAAATACGGTTTATCTTACAGTCGCGCATTTGGAAAGAACTATTCTGCTTTTTTCCAACTTAACTACATAAGTCATCAAATAATCAGATCCAATACTAGCGATGCCTTCTATTCATCGTTGGGAATGTTAATAAAGGCCACAAATGCATTACAAATTGGCATTTACATTCAGAATCCGGAACAAGGTAAAATCAGTTATTCATCACATAGTTTTGCGCTACCTAGTTATTTCAATGCGGGTTTGGAGTGGAGCGCTGGTTCCGCTATAAAGATTCTCGGTGAAATTGAAAAAAAACTAGATCATCCAACCAACTACAAAGTAGCAGGCCAATTTGCCATGCGAGAACGCTTGTTCGTACGTTTCGGAATAAATGGTAAACCAAGCTTATTTACATTTGGTGCTGGTTTTATTCTCCAGCAATTACAATTTGATGCCGGGTTTTCGTACCATCAACAATTAGGTATGACATCAGGGATTGGTATTTCATATGCTTTTCACAAAAAATCAAATTAAAATGAAGCATGCACTTTTAATTCTGATGCTATGCTGTTGCATAGCGCATGCCAAATCTCAGGATACACGCGAGCTTCGCAAACTGATTAGTGACATGATTGAAGCCAAGGCAGAGCAAAACTTGATGGATATGGATTATGAGGAAATGATAAACGAATTAATAGACTTAGCTCAAAATCCCATCAATCTAAATAAAACCAGTAAAGAAGAATTGGAGCAGTTATTCTTTCTTAGTGATTTTCAAATTGAAAACATACTATTCTATCATTACAACAATGGCCCTTTATTGTCAATTTACGAATTGCAGGCTGTTGAGGATCTTGATAGTTTGAGCATAGTATATATGCAGCCTTTTGTAAGCGTGTATGCACCTACCAATGAAAAACGTAAATACACCAACGGCCAGGTGTTAGCTCGATACCAAAGCTTAATACAAACACCAATGGGCTATTATGCAGCCAATGATTCAACAGACGCTGCATACGCTGGTAGCAAGGAACGTTGGATGACCAAAGCTCGCATAAATATAAACGGACAGATAGAAGCAGGTTTTACCTTGGAGAAAGATCCTGGAGAGAAGGCTTTCCCCAATTGGCCCCCTCTTACAGATTTCTCATCAGCCTACCTTCAAATAAATAATCCCATAAAGTACATTGAGAAAGTTATCGTAGGCGACTATCGAATTTCCTTTGGTCAAGGTCTTGGTATGTGGACCGACATGGCCTTTTCAAAATCGACAGAGACGGCTCAATTAAGACGACGGGCAAAAGGCATTAGTAAATACACATCGGTAAACGAAAGTTCATATTTACGAGGCATTGCACTCGATTTAAAACTGAGAAAATTTAAATTATCTCCTTTTATTTCGCACAAAAAAATCGATGCAAGCATTAATCTAGCAACGGATCATTTCGATGAGATGGTTACCTCAATCCAGGAGACCGGCTATCATCGCACCAGAAGTGAAATTGAAAATAGGCATTCAATAAATGAAACTATTTTAGGGGCAAACTTAAATTACAAACATCACTTATTTAATTTAGATGCGGGGTATTACAATTGGCAGATAAACACGCCAATTCAAGAAAAAAATCACATCAAGGATATTTATCGCTTTAAAGGCGATGAATTATCAAGCTTTTGGTTAGCTCATTCAGTGTTTTTGAAAAAGCTAACACTTTTTGGAGAATTAAATTGGCATCACAATACTAATTGGGGCATGTATCAAGGTGCTACTTTTCGTGCCGGATCAGATGTAATTGCCACTTTGGCCTATCGTAAATTCAGTAAAGGGTACACTAATATTTTATCAAACCCTTTCGCCGAATCGTCAAATCCAGCTGGCGAATCAGGTATTTACTCTTCTATTCAATTTAAACCAAGTTACAAACTACAAATCAAAGCTTTTGCCGATCTATTTTCTTACGATTGGTTACGTTACAATGTTTACAGCCCATCTGTTGGCTTTGAATGGTTTGCTCAGGCCAACTATCGCATCAATTATCAGAACTCAATTTATCTCAGGTACAAAAGCACTAAAAAGGAAATCAATTCAAAGACAGAACTAAGCAATTATAAAATAGAAGATTATCAAAAGCAAAACCTTCGTCTTTTTTATTCATTCACACCTAACGAGCAATGGAGTTACCAAACTCAGGTAGAATATGCTCATTTCCATCAAAATAAAAAAAGTGAAGGCTGGTTATTCTTTCAGGATTTGCAATACGATATGAATCGATATTTTCGATTTTCAATTCGCTATACCTTATTTGACATTGAGGATTACAACAGTAGAATATACGCTTACGAACCCGATGTTTTGTATGCCTTCAATATTCCTGCCTATATGGATAAGGGCACCAGAATAATACTTAACGCACAAATTAAACCTGCAAAAAATCTAAACCTATGGTTAAGATGGGCGCATAGCAACTACAAGAACAAAGCTTTTATCGGTTCGGGGCACCAAATGATCAATGGCAATAAAATGGATGAGATCAAATGCCAACTACAATATCGATTTTAGTTGGCTTTGTTTAACACATTTAATACAACTCTTACTTAATTGATAAAAAATACTACTTTTAGAGGTTCAAAACACTTTTGAATGTCACCCATTTCGGATAAGATAATCACCTTGCAAAACAAGGAGCAATTGAGTTACAATGCTTTATTTAAGCAAATGTATCCTGGCCTTTGTGTATTTGCACAGCAATTTCTGGTGGTTTCGGCAGATTCCGAAGATTTAGTTCAGGAGGTATTTCTTAGGTTCTGGGACAAATTTGATAATTTTGATTCGTTAACAGCCATTAAAGCATTTCTATTTCAAGCCACACGTAACAGTTGCTTAAACCTTGTTCGACACGAAAAAATTAAACAACAATACGAAGCTGAACAAATAAAGACGGTTGAATCAGAATCCTACTTCCTAAAACAAGTACTAAAAGAAGAAACCAATCGCATTATAACACAATCGATAAACGAGCTTCCTGCCAAATACAGAAAGGTTATTCAGCTTAGTTTAAAAGGAATGGTTAATGAAGAAATTGCCAATAACCTGAATCTATCGGTTAATACCATTAAATCGCAAAAGATCCAGGCCTACAAATTGCTTCGAACCAAACTTCAATCGGTATTTGATATCATTCATCACCTGATGATGATTTAAAAGCGGCATGAACATCTAATTTTCACACCTCTTAATCAGCGTGTTAAATGTTTTTTAACAAAAAATCGAAAATAATTACATTTTTTTCACCCACTTTTTAAACTCAAGTGTTTTTTACTACATGAAACGCATCCGCCATACAAAGAAGTATATCGAGCTAGCTGAATTGCTTGCCAAAAAAACAACTAAACAATTAGATGATTCAGAGCAAAAACAGCTTGATGAGCTTATGCAACAAGAACAAATAAGCACTGATTATAAGGAAGTATTTAAAAATGATTTGACTTTTGTAAACATTGAAAAATACAAGCACATTGATACAGTAGCAGCACGTGCAAAAATTGAATGGCAACTTAATTTTAAACGTGCTCATAAGAGGAACAAGCGATTAGAATTTCTGCGCTATGCAGCGGCAATTTTATCACCAATCATAATCGCACTATGGTTAGTATACGGAACAAATGAGGTGAATAAAGAACTGCAAACTGAGACCTATACATTACAAGCTGGTGAGACAAAGGCACAGCTTTTCCTTTCAGATGGAAGGGTAATTGATTTAGAGAAAGATCACACAGCTAAAATAAAGGAGGCAGATGGAAGGCTTGTATTGAATGATTCAACCGGTTTGCGATACCAAATTAATGAAACCAATATCAATTCAGATGAAGCGACAATAATTAACAAGGTAAGAACACCTGTTGGCGGAGAGTATCAACTAACCTTATCGGATGGAACTAAAATATGGCTAAACGCCATGTCGGAAATTCAGTATCCGGTAAAATTTGGTGATAAAAACCGAAAAGTTATGGTTAAAGGTGAGGCTTATTTCGAAGTGGCGAAAGATGTAAACCGTCCATTTATTGTAGAAGCAGATAAAGTAGAAATTAAGGTACTCGGCACTCAATTTAACATTATGGCCTATTCCAATGAGCAACAAATTGAAACAACATTGGTAGAAGGCTCCGTAGAACTCAATTCGCTCCAGTCAAATTCGAGCAAAACCATTCTAACTCCAGGTCATCAGGCTTCATACCAACGAACAAATCAGAAAATGTCGGTTCGAGAGGTGGATACAGATAAATATACTGCCTGGCACTTAGGCAAATTTATATTTGAAGAGCAAACTCTCGAATCGATAATGCGCCAGATGGAAAGATGGTACGATATTGATGTATTTTACGAACATCAGGATTTAAAAAATTACCGTTTCAGTGCTCGCCTACAACGCTACGATAATTGCACAGATATTTTTAAGAAAATGGAATTAACAACAGATATCACATTTAATATTAACAACAAAACTGTAGTAGTAAGTAAACAATAAAAATAAAACAGGAAATGCTGCGAACATTTCCTGTGATATAAGCCAAAGTGTTCGGCAAAGAACACAATGTTTAATAAATCAATACAAATCTATGAAAAAACTAAGGCTAAGCCAAGTTTTTCCACTAGGGGAAGAACTGCAAAGACTATTTCGAATTATGAGATTAACCGTTTTGTTTCTGGTAATTGCTACCCTTCAATTATCAGCTAATGTTTACTCACAAAAAGCCTCATTTACTGTAGAGTTCAAAGACAGTAAGATGCAGGACTTAATGACTGAAATCAAAAAGCACAGTGAATTTGATTTCGTGTATTCGCTCGACGAAGTAGAAGGCGTTGATATTAACGATGCTTCATTTAGAGAATCTAAAATTTATGAGATTCTCGACGAATGCCTTGAAGGCACTTCGATTGCTTACAAAATTGTTGATAAGGTAATTATTCTTACACCCAAGTCAGAACCAACTGTTATTAAAACGCAACAAGAACTTAAGGTAACGCTTACAGGTAAAGTGACAGACAATAAGGGACAACCATTACCTGGTGTTAATGTATATGAAAAAAGTAATCCACAACATGGTGTCATTACCGATTTTGATGGATTATACTCTATTGAACTAGAGGACAAAGAAATTATCTTAGTTTTCTCATTCATTGGTTTTGATGATCAAGAAGTATTAGTAAGTGGTCAAACATTAATTAATGTAACACTTGTTGAAGAGGCTTTTGGCATTGATGAAGTAATTGTAACAGGTTACGGTACCATTACTAAAGAAGCCTATACTGGTTCAGCTTCTGTTGTGAGCACTAAAAAAATTGAAGATCGCCCAGTAGCATCTTTCCAAGATGTTTTACGAGGTAACTCACCTGGTACCATTGTGACTGGAACAGGACAGCCTGGTGTAATGAACTCGGTTCGTCTTCGAGGAATAAGTTCTATGAACGCATCCAATGCGCCATTATACGTAATTGATGGTGTAATTATGGATATATCAAGCATGTCGGGTAATTCGCAATATGCTACAAACCCACTTAACTCAATTAACCCATCTGATATCAAATCGATGACCGTATTAAAAGATGCAGCTTCTGCCTCCTTATACGGATCGCGTGGCGCGAATGGTGTAATTGTAATTACAACTAAACAAGGCCGAGCAACAGATAAGCCACAATATTCTGTTGACTTTCAGGCTGGTGTTTCTAATATATTCAGCGCTAGCAACCCCGACTTAGTTAATAAGGAAGAGTACATGGAGTTGTGGCTCGAAGGCGAAATGCACTATCAGGTAAGACGTAAAACTGGATACGACGATTTCTTTCCAGAAATTCAAAAACTTTATGCCGACAAGGACAATTACGAAATATCTGGTCGCAATTACCGCCAATGGCAAGAGTATGCCCAAAGTCAATTTAATAGCCATTTTAAAATTTGGAGTCCGAACAACGACGACTATTATGATGAGTTTTTTGTAGACGGTGCACCAGGCCCTGACTACGACAAATTAGCAGATACAAATTGGTACGATGAAGTAACCCGTTCTGCACCCTTCCAGAAGTTTAATATTTCAACACAAGGTGGTAGTGAAAACATGCTATACTATGCATCGCTTGAATATTTTAATCAAGAGGGTATTATAATTGGTAGTGGATTAGAGCGTTATTCAATGCGTACCAATCTTACGTCGAAACCTAAAGGTGCGTTAATTCATTGGGGAATAAACAATGCCATTTCATACAGCGACCAAAGTGGACCGCGTTCGGGAGCATATGGATATGCTATGCCTCAATACACCGCTTTAGCTATTGCACCCGTTGCTCCAGTTTATCTCGAAGATGGATCTTATAACTTAGAGCTCCCAAAGGGCGTTAATAACAACCAGAATCCTGTTGCGGTATCAAAAGAAAACACTTATGACCGACCACAAACTAAAATTATGACATCAGGTTGGTTACAAATTAATTTTACCGATTGGTTAAATATTAATAGCAGAACCAACCTAGATTATACGCATGCGCGACGCAGAGAATGGCGAAATAAAGATTTTGGTGATGGAAAATCTGATAAAGGAAGCCTCTATGAAAGAGATGCACGAAGAAGAAAAATAAGTAATACAACATTACTTAATTTTAATAAAACATTCAACGATGTGCATTCGTTCAATGGTTACATTGGAGCTGAAGTAGAAGATGTTATGTATCAATACACCGCAGCAACAGGTATTAATTTCCCTAAAAATAAAACCAACTACTTAAGCGCAGCTGCAACTCCAGAAAGCGTTTCTGGTTCAGGCGATGTGTATGGTATGAGCTCTTTTCTTTCTGCCATCAATTACTCATATGACGGAAGATATTATGCATCTGCAACCTACAGGATGGATAAGTCGTCGAGATTTGCCCCTGATTATCGTAAAGGTAATTTTTGGTCAGTATCAGGTGCCTGGCGTATGTCAGAAGAAGCGTTTATGGAGAACATCTCATTTATCGATAATCTTAAGATTAAATCAAGTTACGGTATAAATGGTACTTTACCTGATGATTACTATGCTTGGCGCTCGTTGTATTCCTTTGGACAGGACTATATGGAAGAACCTGGAGGTACTCCTCCAGCTATACCTAATCCTGAATTGACCTGGGAAGAAAATGAAATTTTCAATATTGGTTTTGATTCCAGACTTTTTAATCGCTTAAACTTTTCGTTAGAGTACTACAATAGAACCACCAAAAATCTTTTACAAGATTTACCAATTTCATCCACTGCAGGTTTTACCTCTCGATTAATAAACTCCAATGCGAGTCTAAATAATAGTGGAATTGAAATGGATTTCACAGTTGATCTTGTAAGAAATACAGATTTTAACTGGGATATGAACTTGAATATTGCCACATTAAAGAATGAGTTTTCGGGGCTAGATAATGATATAGTAGGTAGCACTCAAATTCAACGAAATGGAGAAAGCTACTATACGTGGTACTTGGCCGAATGGGCAGGAACCGATCCTGAAACAGGGCAGCAACGCTGGTATAAAACGGATGAAAATGGCAATAATGTTATTACCTATGAACATGCCGAAGCTGACAAACGCATACTAGGTAAAGCCTTGCCAAAAGTAACAGGAGGTATATCCAGTTCATTTGCATGGAAAGGTTTGGATTTTAGTTTCTTATTTACTTATGGTATGGGACATAAGGTTTTTGATATGACAGGACGTACGGCCACAAAAAATGATGGCTATCGTGATTACCGTGGTATCGAACGTGATCAGTTAGATCGTTGGACTCCAGATAATACAAGTGGAAAAAATCCGATTCGTGTTAATTCTTCAGGTACATGGAACAGGTATTATTCATCTCGTTATTTATACAGCGGTGACTATTTGAAATTGAAGAATATTAAACTTCAGTATACCATTCCTTCTTCAATAACCGAAAAACTAAAACTTAGAAGTGCCAGTATATTTGCACAGGCCGAGAATTTATGGGTTGCTACTGAATTGGATGGATTTGATCCAGAAATATCCTTAAATGGATACAGAAATCCGGATCAATATCCAACTGCAACAACTTACACCTTTGGTTTAAAAGTTAACTTCTAAAACAAGAAAAAATGAAAGAAAAAATAATATTATTCACATTGTTAATCAGCCTTTTAGCTGGGTGTGAAGACGTACTTGATAAAAAACCTTTTGTTTCAATTCCTGTTGATGAATTGTTTACCGATGTTGATGGTGCACAATTAGCATTAACTGGAGTGTATAATACAATTACCCATGAGGATTATTATGGTCGACTTATATATGCATTTGAAGGCTCTAAAGGACCAGACTTTTATGTAGAAGATACCGGTAATCGGTTTCAGGAAGAAAACGGTTACAGAGAAACTTCAACCAATGATGCATATGCCGATGCAGCTTGGGATAAAATATATAAAACCGTATTTCTATGTAATAATATTTTGAAATATATCGATACTATTGAAGGCGATGAAACAGAGATTGCACGTATAAAAGGAGAAACGTTAGCGCTACGTGGCTTGGCATATTTTGACCTAATGCGCTTGTTCGCTTACCCACCGATCTTTTCAATTCCGGGTGGCGAAAAATATGATGATAAATATAAATGGGGTGTTCCTCTTTTACTATCTAAGGAAGAACATACCGTAGCTGAAACAAATCCTCCAAAGCGTTCAGAAGCTACAGCTTGTTTTACTCAAATAATCGAGGACTTTCAATCTGCCGCTACTCTATTAAATGGCATTGAAGCTTCAAATGGTCGTATATCGTATGATGCAACTCAGACCTTAAAAGCACGTTCTCATTTATATTTAGGTGAATGGCCAAATGCTATTAACTCTGCTTTAGCAGCAATTGGCGCTGGAACAATGATAGATTATAAGGAATATGTCTTTACTTATTTCAAAAAATACAATAGCGAGAATCTTTGGGAACTAGATTATTCTTTGGCTGATAACTTAAGTTCAAATTCCATTAATAATTTAACCCGTAATCCAACCATTGATATACCTGGACATCCTAATGATGGTAAAATTGCAGATGGTGGTATAGGCTATGCAGGTTATGGTGGAAATATTTATTTGAGAGAAGTACTCAGAGCAGAAAGAAATGATGATGATGGATCATACAAAGATGTGCGAACCTATTTAATTTGCGATAATGAGTTAGGCGATGAAACTGGTATTCGCAAATACATTGGTGATGGAGCACATGCAGTTCATAATGTAACATTGGTGCGCTTACCTGAAGTGTATTTAACTTTAGCAGAAGCGTATGCTGAGGAAGATGAGTATACCTTGGCCTTGGAATATTTAAATGAAGTAACAGAAGTACGTCTTGATTCAACTTTTGAATTTACTACTAAAGAAAAGTTAATTAGTGATGTGCTAATTGAACGTAGAAAAGAACTTGTTATGGAAGGCCATACGTTCTGGGATCATTTTAGGCGTGCTATTCCATTTGACCGTGAGGCAGAAGGTAATGTAAGCAATGATGTCGCCTACATTGATTACACTCAACCACAAGTTGTTTATCCAATACCAGAAAACGAAATGGAATCAAACCCAAATATTCGCGATCAACAAAACCCAGGTTACACACCTTATGTACCAGGACAATAATATTGAAAACTTTATGCACTTTTCGCATAAAATGAGTGTTTAATTGCAACATCGGGGACTGATCAAAAAAAAAAGATCAGTCCCTTTTTTAAAGGCACAGAATTAATCGAAGTGATAAATCAATACATAACATTAAAATAGGGCAATTAAATATCCTTGTTAAGAATGCCCTTGAAAGTGTCGAC
>NZ_JBNGOY010000085.1:0-10228 GCF_050589805.1 Carboxylicivirga fragile
ATGGCAGGTTACATTTCAGTAACAGGTCAATTTACCGTTGATGCTTCAACCATGGGCGGCGAGATGATCACCTTAGATCCTTATAAAGCCTTTGCATTCTTAGTAGTAGAAAAAGGCGTTATGATAGGTGGCGAGTTAGACGGTGCAACAGTGGATTTCACTGATGGAACCAATTCATACAGTGCTATGTCGGTTGGCGGTTTCGCTGATTTCAGCGATGTACTTTATGGCACTTACGACTACACCGTGAGTTTAGATGGTTATACAACCGTAACAGGACAATTTACCGTTGATGCTTCCACAAATGGTGGGCCAATGATTGAAATGGAGCCTATTCCAACAACAGTAGGTGATGTTTCTGTCAACTCAATTAAGCTTTACCCTAATCCAGCCATTGACTTTATTAATGTTGAGTTAGGTGCTGTTGAAACAACTGTAGTTATTTCGGTTATTAACAGCAACGGTGCTATTGTAAGTCAGATAGAAAGTGTTGAAAATACAACACGCCTTGATGTAAATGAATTAGCTAGTGGTGTTTACTTTATCAACGTAAGTGGTGAAGGCATTAGCCAAACCATCAAGTTTGTAAAAAAGTAAACTGATCAGAATAAAGCCGGAATACATTTATCTGTATTCCGGCTTTATTTATTCTGACGGTCAATGATCTTGGGTTAAAACATTTCCATGCGTATAAAAAGATGAAATGATCGATGTTGTTTATAAGGAAGAATTAGGAATAATTATTTCCGAATGTACTGGTGTTTTTAATCTGGAGTTAGTAATTGATTATATAGATAACCTTCGGAATACTATTAAAACAGAAGATCATTTGTTTATTTTGTTGGATTCGACACGTGCAGAAATAAAGATAGATCCCAGAAAAGAGCTAAGATGCTTAGTCAGTAAGCTAGGTGAAAAAACAAAAATCTATCGTCAAGTCTATGTTGTATTCGTGGTAGATAAGCCGTACGAGACCGTACTAGCATTGTTATTTAAAGAGATGTCCAACAGTGCCCATCGTATTGATATTGACATATTCTCAACACGTCATGAGGCTGAACGAAGATTAATTAATGTTCGGGAAAATGTAATAAGAACGAACAAGTAAGCATTAAAGATCGAAATATATAACCGCTATTCTTTTTGAGTAGCGGTTTTTTGTATTGACCTTTTTCGTATTGAGTCGCTCTATATTTACAAGCTGGCAATAACGAGCGACTCCGTTAACCTTTGTTTGAGGGAACGGTTCTCTACCACCATCTCGCTTTATAGAACCGTTCCGTATCAGCTTGAACCTAGGAGCCCTACTTGAACTTAAAGGGGTAAAAAACAGGTTTTAAATCTAACATCTTTGTTGTGTAAGATTAGAATAAAACTTAAAACAAAGAGTCATGAAACGAGCAACAAGAAAGATATCAATAAAGAAGAGTAATAAAATAGCGAGTTCCATCTCACCATTGAAAAGGAATATTGAGATAAAAATTTATTAAAGTTTATATAAATAGCAGTATTTGGTTTAATGATTAAGTTATCATTACTGGGCGGCGAAGGAAGCATAATTATTCCTAAGGTTTATAGCCTGGAGTTTCAGTTGCAGAAAAATGTAGACTATTAAATCATTTCCTTAAGAAACTTAAGCAAGGTTAAAAAAAGTATTGTTCGCCATTTCTGGAATGGTTGTTGAAAAAAGCAACATAGATTTTATTAACAGTATTTATATAAAACCATAATTATGACTGAGAAAATGTTAGCCTTCGTAAAAGAGAATGGAATTGAAATGCCAGTTGAAATTGAAGGAAATCCATTTGATGGATTATGTGATGAGGAAATTTTGAGAATTCAAATGGCAACACAGGGGCTGTTCGGCTACATGAGTCATTAAAGAAAAAGAAGGATAAAACATTGGTTTGGATTAAATCAGATCATTATGACAAAGAGATTTAAAGACTTTCTGGAGAAGTATGGAATTAAAGTACTAGAGCGACCATTAAGAGGTGTAAACCTAAAAGATATTGAAAAGGTGCACGTACAATTAAGTAGGCATCGGGTTTTTCTAAACTAATGTTTTTCATGAGTGAGGTGTTAAAGAGTTTGTTTCTATGAGCAAGCTCTTTATTTGTTTTACAACAACTTTGAATAGAATTGTATTAATGATGACTGTGTTTTGCTTAACTTTATTTCATAAAATCTATATCATGAAGCAAACCCTTACCTGGAAAAAGAAAACATTTAGTGAAGATTACCAAATCTACGATGGAGTAAAGCAGATTGGTTATTTGAAGAGTTCATCGTTTTCACAAATGAGCCGCGGAACCATCAATGGGAAGCAATTTCAATTTCGAACCAAGGGCTTCTTTAATCAGGAGACAACGATTGTTGATGGTTCTACCATGCAGCCCATAGGTCAAATAAGGTATAATTCATGGATGAGTAAGGCTCAGATAACATATGGGGATAAGAGCATTAGCTGGCAATACACCAATGCCTGGAATACCAAGTGGACATTGTCGGATGAAAAAGGTCTTCGTTATTTCTGTCAGAAAAAAGCTTGTGGTGGATCAATTGGAGTTAACGAAGAAGAAGATCTGTTAACCTTAACAAGTTTGTTTGTTACCAATTATTACCAACAAATGACAATAGCAGTTATGGTTGCTGTTTTTATACCTATTTATGTTTCGGTGCTTACATAGTTTTTAATAGTAGGATGGCATCGCCTTATATTTTATGCCTATCTTTCTTCAATGGTAAAATATTGGCTATTATTTATTAAGCTTCTAATAGTAGGTGTTGCCTCTTCGCAGTCGTCTAAATGTGATATTGAGGAGTTAAAGAATTCGAGACAATACTTTTCGCTGTATAAATGTCTGGAGGAAGCTGATCCTTTGAATACAGATGTTGAGTTGGTTTTACAAAAGGTCGATTTAGCACTCGACTACTATACAAGTAGTTATTACCACAGAGCCTTTGGGTATACAAATCTACGCGAAGGAGAGAGGCTGGAAGATATAAGACAGACGACTGAGGCCAGTAATGATTTTAGTTTTAATGTTGACTCGGTTTTGTTAAAACTCATTGATACCTACCCAAACGATTACAGATTACACCTCGGTTTAGGCAAGTATTATAAACAAGTTTTTTTATTGTTTGGCGATAGGTGGGGTAGGAAAAGTGAGTGGTTACTTGAGCAGAGCAAGTACTATTTGACCGAAGCATATCGAAATGGCGTTTATGATAGTTATAGTTTATATGTACTTGGGTACTACAATACCATTGTTGAAAACTACCACGATGCCAGGTATTGGTATCAAAAGTCGATTCAATTGAAAGATGATGCCTTGTGTAATTATAATTTAGCCATCGCTTGTTTGTTTGACGGCGCCTTTGTTGATGGATTATTACCTGCAAAACGTGCTTATGAGTTGTTCCAGGATTCGTTAAAGAAAGGTGATGCAGCTCGTATTACAGGCATCATGTTATCGAAGCGCGAACAACATGAAGATGCTTTGTTTTATTTCGAGCAAGCAAATAGCTTATCTCCCAGTTACAAGCCTAATCAGTTATACCTGCTTCGCACCTTTTTAAAATTGAATAGGGAAGTAGAAAGTTATGATCTGGCACTGGAGATACTCGAAAAGGAAGTTTATAAGCCGGATGTTTTAGAAGAGTACCTTGAGTTGTTTGAGCAGGAAGATGCTATTGCTTTATTAAGGAAGGTGTTTGATGCTACATTAGTCGCCTTTGAAAACGATGATGAAGCCGTTGGCAATATTTTATTTCATTTCGCTAAATTAGAATTCAGACAAGGGAAAAAGAAGAAATGTAAACGCTACTTAAAACAATCAAAGGAGCGATTCTCAAATGTTTTTGATGAAGGACACCAAGTCTTTCAGGCCTTAGATCAAATGTTAAATCACCTATAGTTAACAATCATCTTATATCTAGGATTTTTTAAAAAAATCAGATTACAAATTATTCAGAAATCATAACGGCTTTGAGTGTGAGCATCACTGCTTTGTGAAGATTTTGTATAAAAAAAGGACATTTGATGGAAAAAATTAAGAGTTTCATGCAATTTTTCAATTCGAGGTATATAATCTTTCAAATAAAATTATAGCTTTACGATGATAAAATAACCAGTAACAGCACGTTGTTGCTGGGTTATCTTCGACGGAGGATAATTTTTCGATCAGTATTAACTGTTCGTTAATATCTGAGAGATGCATACTTTGAATTATTCGTAATTCTTAAATTTTCCAATCTTGTGCTTCTCTCAGATTTTTTTATGCTCAAATGTTTGCATCAAATCCCGGACGAATAAATTTCCTTGCCTCTGGAAATAAGGCTTCTGATTCGCTTCTTAATTTTGAAAGGTGTTTAAGGATATTTAATATGCTATCTTCTTTTTTTGTCAAGTGTTGAAGTAAATTTTGCCAGGCCCATATCGACTCATCCATGGCCAGAAGTGCAATTTTAGCAGATCCATTACTGTCATAGATTTCTGATTCACCCGGTTCATCCGATTGAAGCACCATTGCTGCTCTCGATATTTTTGCTGGAATAAATAATTGAAACCAGGTTATGCTCTCAAAGTAGGATTGAATTTCATCTTCTTCTTCGGTAACTATTCTACTTTCCAGTTCGCGTTGGTTTGAATCTAACCAGCGCTTAACCTTTTCGGCATACGATTCGCTTTGTAATTCAACTGTGTGTTTTGGAGATGATGGAACTTCATCGTCTTGTTTAAGTTCAATGAGCTTTTCTTCGGCATCAATACCCCTTTTTGTAAGTTCCTCTTCTATAATTTCCGATGTGGCCTTTAAAATAACCATTAACTGCTTGTCTGAGTCGCCATCTTCACTTTCATCATTAGAGCGTTCTAGTTCTTGATTTAACGAAAAGGAGCTGCATTTATCTGTGAACGCACACCGATGACACCTTCCATCGCAATAATTATGAATGCCGGTTATGTAACTGTCGCAGCTTTTTTTACGCATCAACTCTTTAAAACGATCAACCTCGGATCTAATGTTAGCATCATCTTGCTCATTAAAATCAGGCATTAAATTTTCGAAATCAATTTCGCCATTGGCTAAAGCATGCTTACTGTCGTTCTCATCTTTGAAATTCTCACATATGGTACATTGTTCTGGAAAAGGACAGTTATCGTCGTCGAATTTGCACGTTTCAATCTGTACTGTTCCATCTTTGCAATGTATATGTTTACTGTCCCATTTTTTAACTATAAAATCATATTTAACTTCGCAAGTAACATCTTCAGGAAATATAAATTCAAGGTTAAAGCTTAGCAATAGTTGCTCAATGGCTTTAACTACATTAGTTATTTGTTCTTTGTTTAGCTTATCACTTGGTGGGAATTGATATTTCTCAATGCCTGTTAACTTTGATATCTTCTCGGGCGTACCATTAATATATTGATCGGCAAACTCATTAATGTAATCTGGCTCGTCATGTGCCAGTTTACTATCATGTTTATTCTTCGATTGATTAATTGATTCTATTAACTGCTTAATATAGTTATCCATTCACAACGTCACTTTACTTCATTCTGTTTAGATTTAAACAAGACTTTGGCATAAGTGTTTAATCTTTCTTCAAAAAACTTGAATTAATCATTAAGGATTTCAATTAGTGATACGTCGAAAATGGTAAGAGCGTATGGGCCGATACGACCACCTGATCCTTTTTTACCCCATCCTAATTCTGAAGGAATATAGAACTTGAAACGGCTTCCAACAGACATAAGTTGAAGGCCTTCAGTGTAGCCTTCAATGGTTTCGTCGAGTTTGAATTCTAGCGGTGTTGCATCCTTATAGGTGTCATCCAGCATTTTTCCACCTAATAACATAGCTCGTTGATGTACTTTAACTTTGTTTTCAATGCTCGGTTTTGGTCCTTGGCAATCTTTGATGATTTCGTATTGCAAACCTGAAGCAGTTTCAAAGGTACCAGGTTTATTTTTGTTCTGTAGTAGAAATTCTTCAGCGTTCTTGCGGTTCTGTCCTGCCGAACCACTATTTTGTTTTTTACCTTTTCCTCTTGCCATTGTAATAAAAATTGGCGTAAAGATAATATCTTTTCACTTTTGCATGCTGAACTATTGCTGGATGAAAATTATTATCTTCCCGAAAATTTCAAAAAATGAATGTTTACCTTATTAAAAGCTATTTCTGGTATTTGCTAAAATCACGTTTCCGCAAAGGGTACGGAATACATAGTCCATTTGTATTTGACTTGGTGCGCGAATTAGTGTATTGTAAACATTCGTTTTATGCCTATGAAAAGATAGCTTTATTTCGCCGAAAATTAATGCGAAGTAAACAGGTGCTTACGATGTCAGATTATGGTGCTGGTAGCTCTACCTTCAAAACGAAGAAACGTAATGTTTCTGAATTAGTTAGTAAAACATCGGTTACAAAAAAATATGGTGAACTGCTTTTTCGCTTAGTTAACCATTTCAATCCAGATACTGTTTTAGAGTTAGGTACCTCAATAGGTATGAGTACGGCTTATTTAGCTTTAAGTAATACTAAGCGAAAGGTATATTCCATTGAAGCTTGTGATGAAATGGCTCAAAAGGCAAAAGAGGGTTTGCAAAATCTAGGCTGTAATAACGTGAACCAGATTATTGGGCAGTTTTGTGATGTGTTGCCTGATCTACTTGGAGAAATAAAAACGTTGGATTTTGTTTTCTTCGATGGGCATCATCAAAAACAAGCAACGCTTGATTATTTTCATATGTGTTTATTGAAGGTTAGTAACGATAGTGTATTTGTATTTGATGACATACATTGGTCGAAGGGAATGGATGAGGCTTGGAACATTATATGTGAGAATCCTGCTGTCACCGTCTCCATGGATTTATTTCAGTTTGGTATCGTTTTTTTTCGCAAGGAATGTCAAAAACAGCATTTTATTGTGAAATATTAATTGCTGACAAAGCAGTATTATTTTATCCACGTAAAAAGGTATATTTGGTTTTTAAAACTTAAGAAATGCAAAACCTAGTCATTGAAATTGATAAGATAACGAAATTCTATCATGTTGGAACCGAAACTGTGAAGGCGCTTCAGGGTGTTTCTCTTTCTATTAAGAGGGGGGAATATGTAGCTATTATGGGACCATCAGGTTCGGGTAAATCTACTTTGATGAACATGATTGGGGCTCTGGATACACCAACTGGCGGTCGATATGTCTTGAATGGAACCGATGTTAGTCGTTTGAGCGATGATAGTTTGGCGGAAATCAGAAATAAGGAGATTGGTTTTGTTTTCCAAACCTTTAATTTATTGCCGCGATATACTGCTCTGGAGAATGCAATGTTGCCTCTTATTTATGCAGGTTTGCCAAAGAATGAACGCATTAAGTTGGGTAAGGAAGTGATGGAGAAAGTTGCTTTAACTGATAGGATGGAGCATCGCCCCAATGAAATGTCAGGGGGACAAAGGCAGCGTGTTGCTGTAGCGC
Organism: Carboxylicivirga fragile; assembly: GCF_050589805.1. NCBI lineage: Bacteria > Pseudomonadati > Bacteroidota > Bacteroidia > Marinilabiliales > Marinilabiliaceae > Carboxylicivirga > Carboxylicivirga fragile. The sequence continues at coordinate 7,486 of NZ_JBNGOY010000085.1, forward strand.
GTGCGCTGGTTAATAACCCTTCTATTATTCTTGCTGATGAGCCTACAGGTAATCTTGATTCGAAAACGTCTGTTGATATAATGCGTTTGTTTAATCAGATACATCAATCTGGCAATACCATTATATTGGTAACGCATGAGGAGGAGATTGCGCAGCATGCACATCGAATCATTCGCCTACGTGATGGTTTGATTGAATCTGATACCATGAATGAGAAGATAACGATATCCAATTAATTTTTTGTTGAATTATACTTTTATGAGTAAGTCATTATAAAGGTGTATTAATAACCAGAAATTAACTTGCTTATTCACTTTTAATATTTAGCCATTTGTCAAAGTATGATCATAAAAATGAAATTCCACGATAATCGAAGTTGGAGGAATGGATTTTTTTTTTATATTCGCAGATAAGTAAAAGAGAAAGTAACACAATATTATTAATGTTAAATTGAGTTGTTATGTATTGGACACTCGAATTAGCCTCTAAGTTAGAAGATGCACCTTGGCCAGCGTCAAAAGATGAATTAATCGATTTTGCGATTCGTTCAGGTGCGCCACTTGAAGTGATTGAAAATCTTCAAGAAATAGAGGATGAAGGAGAAGTTTTTGAAAGTATAGAGGATATTTGGCCAGATTATCCAAGTAAGGAAGATTTTTTCTTCAACGAAGATGAGTATTAAAAAAGAGAGCTAAAAAAAGGGGTGTATACCCCTTTTTTTATTGTCCTTCTTCTTCGTCGTCACCAAATTTATAATCGTCATAAACTTTGGTGAGTTCCTTTAATTCCGGCAAATCTACTTTTTTGAAAATATCGAGTTTTGATTTAGGCCGTATGGATTCTAGCCAAATAAACCCTTGCAACCTAACATCTTCGGTTGGTAATATATAAGGTGGGTTTAAATTACCATTCGGATCAATTCGCATTTTTATACCAGATATTTGTCTGTTATTTAGCGATATGGTCAGATTACTACTCTCTGCTCTATTAACGCCTATAACTAAGTTTTTATCCTTTGGGTAATAAATTGTTTGTCCATTTCCATCAACATCAATTTTATATAGCTCATTGTCGCGAATGTAGCCAGTCATGTTGCGTCCTTTTATTTGATTAAACAGCAAGCTGTCTTCGGGGCTAACAATGAAAGCTGAATTGATCAATTCAGCCTTATCCATGGTTTGATTTTTAGTGTAAAGTTTTATGGTTTGGGCGGTCATCTGATTGTTCTGTGCCCAAAGAATTGGTGTGTTGTAAAAGGTGTTTGTCGAATCTCTGAAATCATATATCATCGAATCGCATCGACCTTGCATGTCTTTTCGAAAGAATTTTACATTGTAATATGCCTTCATCATTTTGCTGTTTTCCTCGGGTAGAGGAATAGCCTGTAAGGTGTCGGCATGCATAAACATCGTATCTCGTTGATAAATCTGTAGCAACTGAGCACTGTCTGTGGCTAACGCATATTCGGTAAGTTCGTTATAATAACCATAGTTCCCCTTTATAATAATGTGGTTTGTGGTGTCGTGAAGTTCAAAATTATTAAAGGCTTCTCCTAAACCATTATTACGGTCGTAGTAGATAGTATCACCTTTTAAAAGTTGTTCGGTACCTTGGATATAACTTTTTTGTTTCAGCTTTGCTTTATCATGCATTGTGTCGTAGTAGCCATCTTCACTATAAATGATATTGTCATCGCTTATAATAAATGTTGGACCCAAAATACTCGCAACTTCGGTAACAGTATGGTATTTTAAAGTATCAGAAAAAATGGTGTATTTGGGGTTTGTAACAACTACCGAATCTTTAAAATGCACCTCGCTTAAATCGGGGTAATAATAACCGAGATCACTTATTAGGTTATTGTCGCCACTTAGTACCTCACCACCATTAAAGTAATATCCAAAGTTGTTGACTCTATCAAAATCTAAGAATTCAGTTAAAATGGTGATGTCTTGTTTTTCGATTTTAACATTATCACGTACTTTTGCCATTCCAATTGAGCCGATGTAATTAAGGTAGTCACCATATAAATGGATGGAATCGTTTTGAATGATGTGTATATTGTTATAGGCTTCCACATAACTTGAATCACCAAATACATATGCGCTGTCGCAATACATGATTGTATTTTCATGAATAAGTTCAACGTTACCTATAAGTAGTTTAATGTTATCACCAACACTTTCATCTTGCTTAAGCTTATCAGAATGCTTAATTGTAATACTCGCTTTTTGTTTTTTCGAGTCTGATGATGTCTGTGCTTGACATGTTAGGGATAATATAAGTAGTATGAAAGCTAATCTGATTGCCATCCTTTGTTTATTGCGTTGTTATTGATGCAAAGGTGCTAAAAATTCCGCTTTATTTAAAGTTGGTAGATGATGCCATTTATATAAGTAATGTTAATAGTGAGCTCTTAAAATATTTTCAAGTCCTAACCCCCACGTATCCAGTCCCTAAAAACACCTTCAAAAACTTTCTTCAAAAAACCTTTCAAAGTAATTTGGACTTGTCAAAAACAATCCGTTATTTTGCACCCGCTTTGAGAGAAACACATGGTTGATTAAGGAGCACAGAGGCAGCAAGGGCTGCTGAAAAGGACTAACATTTTGGAATGATTTTTCGGATTGAAGAAAAGGGTTTGAGATGATTTTAGCACTCAAAAATAAACTTCAAAAAAAGCTGAAAAAACATTTGGAAAGGACGGATAAAAGTTCTTACCTTTGTCGCCGCTTCCCGCGAT
>NZ_JBNGOY010000086.1:0-9821 GCF_050589805.1 Carboxylicivirga fragile
GTAACTCCCATTGAATATGAATTAAATTATTACCAAGTTTTAATTGCGGCTTAAGGTCTTAAAAAAACGTCCGGTTTTTATTTGTAATTCCATTATTCAAACATTTGAAAAAACCATTGCCAATTATTTAAAGACAGAACAACAAAACACTTCCATTTCGACAATTCGTATTGTGCAATTGGTTTTACTGGCTTTGATTCTATTCTTTTCGTTAAGCATGGTATTGGGTAAACGATTTAAACAATTTTACTGGTATTATTTAATTCTTGTATTTATTGTAATGGGCATATGGCTCAAAAAAATGCTTTCGGTAGATGTCATTCACAATTGGCTAAGTAATGGCTTACCATGGCAAAGTAATTGGGAGTTGATAGCCATTCTTCTTCTATCACTTGCCATGTCCATTGCCGGGCATAAAAAATACTATTGCAATTACTTATGCCCAATGGGTGCCATCCAATTATTAGCCGCTAAGGTTTCTCCTTTCAATACAAGGAATATAAAACTAAAAATATCGGTACTGACTTTAAGGAATATCTACTTAAGCTTCATATGGTCAAGCCTTATTCTTGGCTTTGCACTGCCACTATCCAATATGGAACCATTTTTAGCTTTCTCCTTTAAAATGGCCTCGTGGCTAATGCTATTGGCAGGTATACTAATTGTAATCCTTTCCCTATTTTACAATCGTCCCTGGTGTCAACTTTGTCCAACGGGCTGTCTGCTCGACTCGGTTCCAAGTATTAAAAAAACTCGTAAATAATAGATCATGCAAAATAAAGCCACATTACTAAATATTCTCCTAGCTATCATTATTGTTGTTTTGGTATATCAGCTAAGTACTGGTAAAAGCGAAACACCAACTCCACCCAAAGTACACAGGGCTATCAATTATGAACGTGATTCTATTTCTTCAGAAAAAAAATCAATCGGCCCCAAAGGGCATATTCATCCAAAACCAGCAGTTGTAATAGGCTCATACGGTAAGGATGGCAAGCCGAATATTATGACCGCGGCATGGGCAGGTGTGGTTAATTCAGTGCCAATGAGCATAGGCGTTTCAATTCGACCATCGAGACTTAGTTACGAAAATATAATGGCTACGAAAGCTTTCACCATCAATGTGCCTTCTGCTCAATTTGTAGCACACATGGATTACGCTGGCAACATTTCGGGTTACGACGAGGATAAATTTCAAAAACTAGGCCTCACCGCTGTAAAAGGTGATTTTACAAATGCTCCCTATATCAAGGAATTTCCCATTGTGATAGAATGTGAAGTAACTGAAACCATTGATTTGGGATCGCATGTGCAATTTATTGGCAAAGTAATCGACACAAAAGTAGACCTCGCCTATATCGACGATGAGAATCAAATAGATATGTCGATGATCAATCCGATTATATATGGTGGGGAATACTATTATGGTTATGGGCAACGCTTAGGCAAACCTTGGGACATTGGCAAGCGATTTAAAGACGATGCTTACCCGACTTTCGAACCTAAACTTTATAACAATCCTACCCTTGCAACCATTCATAACCGAAAAAGCGTTCGTCATTTCACTTCTCAACAGGTAAACCAGCAACAACTCACTGAACTAGTTCGAGCTGGAATGGCTGCACCTACGGCTGTTAATAAACAGCCATGGGCATTTGTTGCCATAAATGAAAGAAGCAAGTTGGATGAGTTATCCGAGATTCTTCCCTACGCAAAAATGCTTAAACAGGCAACGGGAGCCATCGTTGTTTGCGGCGACATGTCACGCGCATTAGATGGTGTGGCTAAAGAATATTGGATTCAGGATTGCTCAGCTGCGACTCAAAACATATTACTAGCAGCCGAAAGCATGGGCTTAGGTGCTGTATGGACAGGTGTTCACCCCATTAGCGACAGAGAAGTTTTGGTAAAAAAAGTATTAAAACTTCCTGAGCACTTTACAGTATTAAATGTGATCCCGGTTGGCTACCCTACAGGTGAAGACCAACCAAAAGATAAATGGGATGAAAATAAATTACACTGGAACACGTATACAGAAATCCAATAGGTTTACGGCGTTCCTTGAGCTATTACACATACCATTTTTTCTTTTGTTGTATTTCCTGAGGGATAATGGCATTGAATCCATATGACATAAATGCCAGGCATTAGTTGTTGACCATTTTCGCCCAAGCCATCCCACACATAGAACCCTTCGGATGCCATCAGTTGGTTATTGATCAGGTATCTGATTTCGTTGCCCGATGCATCGTAAATGCGAATAGTTACGCTTCCTCCTGTTTCTTGGCTCTTGTAACGAAGCACCAATTGGTCATCAATGCCATCGCCATTGGGTGAAAATACATCACTGTCGAATTCAAAAATACTAGTTGGTGTTTTATCTTCAATTGCTTGTGAGTTATTGTACGATGGTGTCGCATAACCTATGTCCGAAGCAGCTGAATGCCAGTTCTGCATATCCATTGATGATTGACTAAGGGATAATCGCTCCAGAGAAACACCTTCACTATCTTTTATTAAATCAAAATGCATTTTATCCTCGTATGCCATTTGGTCAATGATGATTCCGTATTTATCACAAAGTACCACAGATCCTTCATCATCGGGCATCGACGGCATCTTTTTTACATTCAAGAAGAAATTCGGATTTTCACATTGATACTGAGCCTGGATAAGCAAACTATCTTCACTCAAGACCAAATAATCATGTGGAAAGAGTAGGCGGTTTTTATCGCATACCTCAAACAATTGTTTGATTGTTCCTTCATCAGATAATTGAGCTAAATACAAGTCTGAAATATTAATAGTTTTTGAAGAAACATTTACCAATTCAATGAAGTCTACACCATCAGGATGGGGATTAAATAAGACTTCATTAATAAGCACATCTCCAAGTTCCAGACTATCTGTTGTTCTGAATTTAAGAGGGTATTCTATTATTAAATCATTGTCTGCCCAATCGCTTAAACTATTTAAATGAAGCTCATATAACGTACCGTCATTCAGAGTCTGGCCTAAATCAAATGTAATACTCGAATAAAAAACACTGTCAATCAATTCAACTTTTGCTCCATCTAAGTCTGGTATTATTTCATACGACCAGGTTTCAGAATTTAGATGCATTGTTTCATTAAAAACAACACAAAAGGCAGTATCGGAAAGTAACTCCAGGTATTGAACAATTGGTCTATCTTCATCAATATTCTTAGCTTTCACCGAATTTTCTTTTCCAGGTGTACCTCCAGCCAAATCAAGACTATACATGTAATTTTCAAAATGCCCAGAGAGATTATTAATATCAACGCGTTCAATGGACCAGCCTCCATCCTGTTTAAAAGTTTCCCCATTCACTTTATCAGGGTCACACAAATAGGCATCAATTACCATTCTATCGCTATCCCGAAGTACAAGCTTAAAACCGTCGTTACCAAGAGTGGGCCATTTAGCTACAGAAACGGTTTCTGTTGGCCATAAGGCTTCGGCATTCTCAGGCACTAAAACACAATAGTCTCTAGCCTTTAATATAGTTTGCGGCAAAACAGTTGACTTCTGATTTACTTCAAGAATACAATGCTTCAGGTCAATATCGAAATCAGAACGATTGTACAATTCGATATATTCATGTTCCGGCAAATCCAAAGCAGGAGAAGGATCAACCATCAACTCATTAAACACAAGGTCGTATCGCTTAGTTTGGTAGAAGAATATTTCATGCTCAAATGCATGAATGGTATCTCCCCGATCATCCTTTAAATTGGATAAATGCAATTGATAACTTTGACCATCAGCTAAAGTATTTTTCAATTCCAGAACGTGGTTTTGTTCATCCTCTGAAATAGCTATCTCAGCATAAATCAATGCATCGTCATTAAGAAGAATAGATGCCGCTTCCCAATTTAACAAAGGAATAGGCCGCGTAAAGTTAAAGACTAAATGCTGCAGATCTATTAATTTGGCTGATTCAATACTTACACGTTTATATTCAAAATATCGCTCCGATGGAGAGATGTTATTTCCTGCTAAATCGCCAAAGCCGGAAATGGTTAATGTATCAAGCTTGATATCATTCAGCCCAGGATTATAATGTAAGAGAAGTGAATGATTATCGGAATCGTATTCATATGAAGCAGGACTACGTTTAAGCTGTTTCAAATAAAAATCTTCATTCTGAATCGAATTGACATCTAAAGTCTCGTTAAATTTCAATAAAATAGTCTCGCCATTTAACAGATCAAAATGTGTTAATTCCGGAGCTACATCGTCAACAAAAGGCTCACCAATAACTACTATATCATCAAAGAAGAATTTATCCTTTCGGGTTTTAGTGTATTGGCAATAAATGCCAAAAGCAATGGATGCAAAGCTTGTTTTGTACTCCTGTCCTTTTATTTCCTGCCAAGTACTACCCTTATTATATCGTAATGTCCAGTTATCTGCGTTTCGTCTTACCTCCATCTGAACTTCATTACTTGAAACATCCAATAAATCTTCTGAGCTACGAGCCAATTCAAAGGTTTCTCCATTTTCGACAGCCATTAAATCAATACGATCGCCACTACTTCCCAAATCCAAATAAATGGCATTCTCAAGCAAATCAAGGTTTTCATTATCCATTGCCAAATATACCCGTGCATAATTACTCGACGAAGGATTAAACTCCATCAGAAAAGAAAAACTCCAGCTTGCTTCTTCTACTACTTCACACGGCACATATAAGAAGGCTGATCCGGCGCCCTGACCATTTAATTGAAGTCGAAAATCGTTGCTTACGCTAAAACTATCAATTTCACCAAACCACCTCGGATTGTTAAGTATTTCACCATCGGTAAACGATTCGTTGAATTGTGCCAGTAATGTAGTGGGACAGAGTAATAAAAGTGTAAAAAAGCGCAACATGGAATAAGGGTTTATTACATTTATTTCTATTTTTGCATTAATATGTAAGTACAGCACATCCATCAACAACACCCAGCTGTACACATTACTAAATTTAATTAAAAAATCACAAGAATGAAAGTCGCGATTGTTGGAGCCAGCGGAGCAGTTGGTCAAGAGTTTTTAAAGGTATTGGAAGAAAGAGACTTCCCGATGGATGAATTGGTATTGTTCGGTTCGGCCCGTAGTGCAGGAAAAACCTACCAATTTAAAGGTAAAACATTGACCGTAAAAGAGCTTAAACACAACGACGATTTTAAAGATATTGATATTGCCATGACATCGGCCGGTGGTGGAACGTCTAAAGAATTTGCAGAAACCATTACCAAGCACGGAACCATCATGATTGATAATTCAAGTGCTTTTCGCATGGAAGATGATGTGCCATTGGTAGTGCCTGAGGTAAATGCTGATGATTGTAAAAATGCACCTCGCAACATCATTGCCAATCCTAATTGCACAACTATACAAATGGTGGTCGCTTTAAAAGCTATTGAAGAATTATCACACATCAAACAAGTGCATGTGTCAACTTACCAATCGGCAAGTGGTGCTGGAGCTAGTGGTATGGCAGAATTGGAAGCGCAGATCAAACAAATTGCAGAAGGTAAAGAAGTGGACGTACAAGCTTTTGCTTATCAGTTAATGTTGAATCTTATTCCTCAGGTGGATGTATTTACCGATAACGGTTATACCAAAGAGGAAATGAAGATGTATAACGAGACGCAAAAAATAATGCACAGCGATGTTAAAGTGAGTGCAACTTGTGTTCGCGTTCCTGTTTTACGTGCTCACTCTGAAGCTATCTGGATTGAAACAGAACGCCCTGTTAGTCCGGGAGAAGCTACGGCAGCTTTTGCTAAGGCAGATGGTGTTGTTTTAATGGATGAACCAAAAGAACAAACCTATCCAATGCCACTATTTCTAGCTGGTAAGGACGAGGTTTTCGTTGGTAGAATAAGGAAAGATTTGGCCAATCCTAATGGACTTACTTTTTGGTGTGTATCGGATCAGATTAAAAAAGGCGCTGCCTTAAATGCTGTGCAGATTGCTGAACACATGATTAAAGATGGTTTAATTAAGTAAACAGTCCGTAAGTCCTTAGTCAGAAGTTTTGTGAACACTTACAACTTCTGCTTCCCCCTGATGGCTATCGGGGCAGTAATTAAATAAAATTTAAACTCCTGCTACAAGCGGGAGTTTTTTATTTCTTTTTCTTTTTTTGGAGAGGATTAACCTTATATATCTGCGTTTTTTGCTTCTTCCCCTTCAAAACCGTATCGTCCTTTATTTCCGTGAATTTAAACTCTTCCTTGTTCTTAAGCGATTCGTAGAGTACTCCCGAAATAAGTAAGTTTTGCTTGTGAACATTACACATGGATTCAATTCGTGCCGTTGTATTGAGGGTATCACCGTTATAAGAAATATCACGCTTAAAACGCCCTACCTGCAGTACCATAATCTCACCAATGTGTAAACCCGCTTTAAATTCAGGCACCAAACCATAGCGCATATCGTAAAACAGGCGCTTGCGATGTATGGCATTCTGAAAGGCATAGAAGGCCTTCAAACAATTGTTATTTCGTAGGCCACGTTTTAGATCCCAAGAAATGATGGCACCGTCACCTAAATATTGATAAATAGCTCCATGGTAATTCTCAACAATGGCCAACTCATTAAATACATCCTGTACAATAAAACTAAAACGCTTGTGCCCCAGCTTTTCAGCTATACTCACCGACGATTTCATATCAATAAACATGAATATCCTCTTCTCAACACGTGGTTTATTCATGGTGCCAATTATCCATTGAAAAAAGTTAGTAACACCAATTTTACGAAATACCCCCCGGAATAAACTATTTAATAAACACGATACATAAAACCACACAATAAATCGAGAATAAGCCAGTGTTATTTCAGGCATGCGCTTGTAGTAGATCTGATAATCTAATAACTCTTGTGCTTTTACTCCCCTATTGGCAGATAAAAACACAATTAAGTAGCCCAGCAGCAAATACATTAAAAAGCGCAGTAAAACCATGAAACGAATAGGCGAATAGCGCATCAGTTTATCGGAGAACAGCATGTCGAAAAAGGTGAAAATAATGGCCAGGTTAACACCTAATAATACGGCGTTGCCATATACATCATCTTTTAATAAGATGCTAAAATAATTGATATAAAGACTTTCGTTGCCCGAAAGGAAAACGTAAAACGATAATGATATCAGCCAGAAGAAAAGGTGATAAAAAAACGTTCGAAAAAAATTAAGAAAGCGTATTTTAAGTTTGTCGAGTAAAAACATTTTATGTGTTAATTATAGCATGCTGCCATGTTGTTTACCTCGATATTACGTTTTTGTTTCGCTATTTACAATGAATATTAACTACTCCACTTCACCCTCTTGATTGTATGAATTATACAAGTAATCATTAAATGGAAAACGTTGCGCATGAATCTCTTTTACCGTTCCGTAAATAAGCTTTTTGAACTCAACAAAGTTAACCTTGTTCAAGGCAGAAATAAAAATACAATCACCTTGTTTGCCCATCCAGGTATCTTTTAAATCTTCAAGTGAGAAATTTGCCTTGGTTTTCGGACTTAAGTCATCTTCGTCCTTTGGTACAAACGAGTAGGCATCCACCTTATTAAATACTAAAACAGTAGGTTTCTCACGCTTATCAATTTCATTGAGGGTTTTGGTAACCACCTCTATTTGTTGTTCAAAACCTGGATGCGAAACATCCACTACATGCAATAAGACATCGGCCTCACGCACCTCATCCAAAGTAGACTTAAATGATTCAACCAGGTGATGTGGTAACTTACGAATAAAACCAACGGTATCAGCTAATAAGAAAGGTACATTATCTACCACCACTTTACGAACGGTTGTATCGAGTGTAGCGAATAATTTGTTCTCAGCGAAAACTTCTGACTTACTTAACACATTCATCAAAGTACTCTTGCCCACATTAGTGTATCCAACCAAAGCCACACGAACAAGTTTGCCTCGGTTCTGACGCTGCGTTGCCATCTGTTTGTCAATCTTCTTCAGATCAACCTTTAGCTTGGCAATTTTATCTCGAATAATACGACGATCCGTTTCAATCTCCTTTTCACCAGGTCCACGCATACCGATACCTCCACGCTGACGCTCAAGGTGAGTCCACATGCGAGTTAATCGTGGTAACAAGTATTGATACTGAGCCAACTCTACTTGTGTCTTAGCATGAGCTGTTTGTGCACGACGCGCAAAAATATCCAGAATCAAATTCGTACGATCCAGCACCAACACCTTTAATTCGCGTTCAAGATTACGCAACTGCGAAGGCGATAACTCATCATCAAAAATAATGGTCTGCACTTCGTGAACTTTCATATAGTCCACAATCTCGCGGAGCTTTCCACTACCAACAAAAGTTTTTGGATCGGGCATAGCCAACTTCTGAATGAATCGCGCAACCGGCTCTGCCCCTGCTGTCTCAGCCAAAAAAGCTAATTCGTCAAGATACTCTTCCACTTGTGCATCGCTCACATTTGGTGTTTTAACACTGACTAACACCACTTTTTCCAACTCCTTCTGAGATGATAGATTTTCAATCATTAACACATTTTTTTAGAGCCACAAATATAACTCATTTATAGGCAACAAAAAACCCCCGCCGAAGCGAGGGTTTTTTATATCGAAAATCGATTTTTACTACTGTAATACAAAGTTGATAGGCACAGTATAAGATACTTTTACGGCCTTACCTCTTTGTTTTCCTGGTTTCCATGCTGGCATTGAATTTACCACACGAATTGCTTCTTTATCTAGGTTTGGATCAACACCACGTGCAATTTTCACGTCCGTTACCTTACCTTTAGTATTCACAACAAACGATACATAAACACGTCCTTGAATACCATTTTCTTGAGCAATTACAGGATACTTTACCGAAGTCGCAATAAATTTACGCAATTCAGCTTCTCCACCTGGGAATTCAGGCATCTCTTCCACTATAAAGAATACAGGCGCATCATCCGCTTCTTCTTCATCCATGGCTAGATCCGAAAAGTCAACCTCCGTATCATCATCCATTTCAGTGTCCTCAATATCCAACTCCTCGTCCAACTCCACGTCATCCTCAACGATGTTTAATACATCAGCCACTTTTGGCGGTGGGGGTGGTGGGGGTGGTTTCACTTCTTCTTGCCTTGTAATAGGCATAATCTCCTCCTCTGCTTCAAGATCATCTACCATCTCAAATTGAGAAACGTCCATATCGGTCGTCGTCCACTCAAACGCAATCAACACAATTGCAAGCGTGACTACCAAACCAATCTGCATAAAGACATTCTTCTTGTTTTCAAGATCTGCCTTCGGCGACTTTTTTACTTCCATAATAGATCAAAGTTTTGTTGCCTAAAGATAGCTATAAATAAATAGTTTGTATTCCTTATTAAAGGAGCATCCTCCTTACTCAAATTTTTTGAGTGCATAAAAATAGAATTTTAAAATCAAATTCCATTCAAATTTCCATAGTTTTTATAGCCTATGTCAAGTAAGAATGTGCTAAAAAACTATAATAATGATATTTCTCAGCTTTCCCTTTGCGTGAAATTGTGTTGTTTGGATTAAAAAAACGTTTATATTTGCATCGCTTTAATGGAAATGTCCATTGTAAAGCATGTGATGGGGGATTAGCTTCCCGATTTTCCCGATAGCTATCGGGACGGGACAGGCAACTTCGCCAATCCAATCATATAATAATTCTTGGGGGATTAGCTCAGTTGGCTAGAGCGTTTGACTGGCAGTCAAAAGGTCAGCGGTTCGATTCCGCTATTCTCCACAATGAAAATAAAGGCGTTCGGGGGCTTCCACTCTGGGCGCTTTTTTT